>CAJUFV010000001.1 GCA_910585795.1 uncultured Clostridia bacterium
ACGGACTTGTCTACGGACGGATGTCCAAGGAGGAATACGTCAGACCTTGCACTCTCATTATAGCAGTTTAAGCAACAAGATGGATATATACACGACTGGTTGTCGTGTGATTTACCCATAAATTTATTATAGTAGGAGGAATACGAGGAAATTGACAGACACATTGACGTTATGATTCTCGAATACGGAACGGCAGATGAATTCTATGAAGAATATGTATGGCTGTATGGATATGCTGAATGGTCTGAAAAGCTGAAAGATGCAGATGAAGACAGAAATCTTATGAAATTCCTTGTATCGAAGCAATGGCTTATTGATGAAATATTCAGCGGAGATGTTATGGAATATAACAGCTTCCTCAGCGAATATACAGCGGAAGATACTGCTCATATATACAGCGAGGCGGTGCTGCACGATAATGTTGTATATGAATATCTTGAATAAACTTGTAAAGGAGATTCTGAAAGATGAAGGTTTATAAAACAACGAAATACTTTAACATCACATCGGAAGAAGCTGCCGAAATTATAGATGATGTCTACGAAATAACAAGAGAAGAAGCAAAAGTATTAGACGAAGGAGTAGAACATCATTTTTACAGAACCTATCGTGCAATGAGAAAAGACTTTAATTCAAAATTTTATAGATCACGTATAAAAGAATATGGGTATGAAGTCTTGTTTTTTAAATTTGTTAGCGACAATGATAATCACAACAAATATTGTATGGTGTTCAGATAATAGAGGAGTGGTTTAAAATGAACATAGAACGACGATTATACCGTGGAAAGAGAAAGGATAATGGAGAGTGGGTTGTAGGCTATTTATGGATTGGAGCAGACCATACATATATAACACCACATAATTTAGGGGTCGGTTATGATGATGCGACACAAAGGATAACTGCATTTGCGTATGAAGTTATCCCCGAAACAGTTGGACAGTACACAGGATTGACAGATGAAAGCGAAAAAAGGATATTTGAGGGCGATATTGTAACAGGATTGTTTCATTTAGGACTCATAATAAATTCGGTATGTGAGTTTAACAATGGCTCATTTGGACTGCAAGCAAGACAATGTGGAGCAGAGCATTTTCACCCGTTTACGTCAATGTGTAATGTGACATACGAGGTTGTCGGAAATATCCACGACAACCCTGAATTATTAAAAGGAGACGGAAGAAATGATTAAGATAAAACAATTCAGAGAGAAGCTTTGCGAAGATAAATATGTTCGTGACTGTGGCGGCTATCATAGCTTAGAAATGCCTGACTTGAAAGATAAAGAAATCAACGATTTTATGAAGGATAAAAAAGTAATAGATGTTAAGGTAAACACCTTTGAAGCAGATTCCCACAATAACGGAGGATATAATACTCATTATGCCTTAATAACTGTAGTTTACGAGGAGGAGTAATTCTATGTATGATTATGATGAATGTGCCTCATTAGAAGATATGGAATATGCCATTAAGAGCTTCATAGATGATTATGAAGGTACTGCTATTGGCGAATCAATCAAGAGGCAGTACGAGAACAGGCAGGATTTACATAGTATATACGAGCAGATTGAGGACTTTGGATATTAAAGAAGGAGGAAACGATATGAATTCGATGACAGCGGTTCTTGGAGAAAATAATCTGCCAAAGATTGAGCCGAGTCAGATATATAGCGAGGCGGTTAAAGTAATGAAACCGGAAGAAATAGACCATCACGGCAACGGACACGGAATGGATGACTTGTATCTTAAAATTACGCCGGAGTCTATGAATCTGATAAAAAGACTGACAACAAGGGAATTAGTATCAACGTTTCGTTCGGAGATAGATGGAAGCAAGTGGTACGACCTGCCGTTTTGCTATCCGGTCATTGATAAAGTTGAAGATTTTTAAAATTTTTGTGAAATTCATTGATATTTGATATTCTCTATGTTATAATATATATATAATTAAACAAGGAGCGTGTTTGCAATGTCAAATAGAGAGATTGCGTTAGATTTAATCAATAGAATACCTGATTATAAGCTGAATCAGGTAATATTCTTTTTGCAAGGTGCAGCTATTCCGGACAGGAAGCTTAATGCTGATACAATAGAAGCTATTGAAGAACTTGAAAATGGCGGAGGAGCAAAGTTTTCTGGAAGTACCAAAGATTTGTTTGAGGAGTTAGCTAAATAATATGTTGGATGTACGATACTCTACGAAATTTAAGAGAGATTACAAACGCTGCCTAAAAAGAAATTTTGATTTGAATTTGCTTCAGGAAGCGATAGATATTTTAAGAATACCGGAAAAGCTGCCCGAAAGCTACAGCGACCATATTTTACACGGAGAATATGAAGGATATTCAGAGTGTCATATAAGACCGAATTGGTTATTGATATACAAGTATTTAGATGATGAAATACTCTTAGCAAGAACCGGAAGTCATTCGGATTTATTTGATATGTAATTTATAAATCAACCGTCCTGCGTTTGTTTGGACGGTTGATTTTATGCGATGTTCCCGAACGGTAAGCAGAAATGGCTTCTTGCTTCCCATCATCATCGGGGATGCTATGTTTATTAGGTGATTTGTATTTAATATATAAAATTAAAGAGCAAAACTAACTCTTTACATTGAATTTGTGTAAACAATATGATATAATAATTTAGA
>CAJUFV010000002.1 GCA_910585795.1 uncultured Clostridia bacterium
ATAAAAAAAGTATTTATAACGCTTGACACAAATATCACGACAGTCAAAGAAGCTATTTCAAAAGACGCAGATATGATAATTTCACATCATCCTATATTTTTCAAAAAAATAAACCGTATTGATTATAAAACATCAGAAGGTCAGATGATAAAGCTTTTAATTGAAAACAATATTCCTCTCTTTGCCGCTCACACAAATATGGATACCGCAAAGGGAGGTATTAATGACAGACTGGCTCAAATATTTAATTTAACAAATATAAAAATACTTGACCAGCATACAGACGATAAAACCGCAGGTCTGGGAAGGTATGGAAATGTAAAAAATCCTATAAAATTTATAGAATTCGCAAACGAATGTAAAAAGATACTTAATACTCCTATCCGCATTTCAGGTGATTTCAATAAAATAATAAAAATAGCTGCCGTTGCTTCAGGAAGCTGCTGCGAAATTATTCCGATTGCAAAAGAAAAAGGCGCAGATGTTATAATAACAGGTGATATGAAATATCATAACACTATTGATATGACAGAGCTTGATATATGTATTATAGACGCGGGACATTATCCTACAGAAATATGTGTAATCGACATTTTTGCAGATATACTGAAAAATACTGATTTAGAAATTATATGTTCTCAAAATAAAGATATTTTTAATTTTATTTGACATAACTTAAATTATATTATACAATATTAAGATGAGTAAATCAGACAATCGCGCCGCTAACGCGGTGAGGAAAGTCCGTGCTTCACAGAGCAGGGTGCCGGCTAACGGCCGGTGAAGGCGACTTCAAGGATAGTGCAACAGAAAATAAATGCCTTTTTTATAAAAGGTGATTGTGGAAATGTGTGGTAAGAGCGCACAGGGAAGATGGCAACTGAATTCCCGTGTAAACCCCACCTGAAGCAACTTTGGGAATGTTAAGCTTGCTCGGCGTGTTCCCTTGAAAGGCTGGAGCGTACAGGTAACTGTGCGTCGAGATAGATGATTGTCTAATACTGAACACGGCTTATAGATTTGCTCATAAAAAAGAAATGTCTAAAGACATTTCTTTTTTTATATACTCTGTATTTTTAAATTATATAACCATTCCACCGTCCACATTAAATATCTGCCCCGTAATAAAAGAAGCATCATCAGAAGCAAGAAATAAAGCCATTTTCGCAATTTCATCAGGTTTACCTATTCTTCCAAGCGGCGTTTCATCACAAAGATTGTTTATATCTTCCTCACTTAAGTGACTATTCATTTCTGTTTCAATTACTCCCGGGGCAATACAATTCACACATATTCCTGATGGACCAAGCTCCTTTGCAAGAGCCTTTGTAAAACCAATAACTGCCGCCTTTGAAGCACTGTAATGCACCTCACAGCTTCCTCCTATAATTCCCCACATTGATGAAATATTAATTATCCTGCCATTTTTATTTGAAATCATATCTTCCGCAAAAATTTTTGTTACAATAAACATTCCTTTTATATTTATATTAAACATTCTATCCCAATCATTTTCAGTAATATCTGTAAATAGCTTCACCTGTGAAATTCCCGCATTATTTATTATAACATCTATTTTCCCATAATTTTTGTGAACATAATCAGATATTTTCTTAACCTGAATAAAATCTGAAATATCTGCTTTTACAGGAACAGCATTTGTTTCAATACTTATTTTTTCTGCTTCTATATCACTATTATTATAATTAAGAAATACTCTGTATC
>CAJUFV010000003.1 GCA_910585795.1 uncultured Clostridia bacterium
ATAGAGGATTTTTGATATGAATACCGAGAATACGAATTGGGAACAAAGCGTTGCGTGTGTCGTGATAAAAGAAAATAAGGTTTTACCGCCATACATACGGGAACAGAAAAGGCATGTTAATTATACCAGGCGGTTATGTAAATTATGGTGAAACACCTCAATAAGACTTAAAACGCGAATATATGGAAGAAATGAAAATAGAAGTATAGTCACAAAATATAATTGGTATTAGATTTAATATGCATGATTGGTATATTGTATTTAGCGCAAAATATATTTCGGGGAAAGCACAATCAGATAATGACGAGAACGGTGAAGTACTATGGCTGGATATTGATTACGCATTGTCAAGAGATGATGTTCCTGAACTCATTAAAAAATGATTGAAAGCGCGACATTAAAACAATATGGACTACAATACGCAGATTATAATGGAAATGCCAAATATGCACCATTATATATATCAACAGATTCCAATTTATAGAACTCTTAAGTTGTTGCGGATTATGTGATTTACATAAAAATATACTTTATAAAGGGAATTTTATGTACATGGAACACTTTTCTGAAAAGGGTGAGTAAAAAGATTGAATTTCGCAGGTTTTTTATGAAAGAATGATTAACGAAAGTGAAGGCAGGATATTCGGATAGGAGGATTTAATATGAATGTGCGCAGAGCGGAAGAACGTGATATAGAAAAAATAAAGGATTTATTAAATCAGGTGCTTGCTGTTCATAATAATGGCAGACCAGATTTGTTTAAACGAGATTGCCGCAAATATACTGATGATGAGCTTAATGAGCTTATAAAAGATGATGACAGGCCTATATTTATAGTGGAAGAAAATTCAGTTTTGGGGTATGCTTTTTGTGTTATAAAGAAAAATAGCAATCATAATATGACAGATATAAAAACTTTGTATATAGATGATTTATGTGTCGATGAAAATGTCCGTGGAAAGCATGTCGGAACAGTGCTTTATGAATATGTTAAGGAATTCGCAAAAAGAATCAGCTGTTATAATTTAACGCTTAATGTGTGGGCGTGTAATGAAAATGCGGTGAAATTTTATGAGAAACTCGGACTGAAACCGCAATCAACTATGATGGAGACAATATTATGATAGAGAGTGTACTTGTTAAGGGACACTGTTATTTAGTGTCCCTTAACAATTAATCTGTTATAACAACAGGTCTTAAAATACCGGCATTGCCTTGCTTTTTGGTACTGTGAATGATAATTGTTATATCTGTGTTACCGATGATAGAGGATATGTCAATTTCTATTTTTTTGCCCCACTGACAGTTACCAATAAACTTTTGTTCTCCGTCTATGAAAATTTCTACTTCGTCTCCCATTATTTCACGAAATACAATCAAATTATCAGAGTCATAAATATTTACATTGGTTTTATAAAGTCCATAGCCGGTTCTGTTTTTGAATCTATCTTCATAATTTTCGCCTATGCTGATAATTCCCCATGTATTCATGTCACTATCCTCAATCTGTACATTGGGATTGGGACGACTGGAAGATACATCTACAGCCTGGCGCCATTTTGAGATATATCGTTCATTGACAGATGAAATATATATAGGGTTAATATCCCTTTTAATAGCATTAATTGTAAAGTGGGCGCTTTCCAATCCTTCTGATGAAGCGATTATAGTCATTTTTTCTGAATCGTCTGTCTGTTTTACGATAACCTGACATAATCCATTAAACAGATGTCTCTCTTCTGCCTTGTCTGCTTCGTGTGAGTTCGGATTACCATTTCCTACACCAATTATTTTTCCGCCTTCAGCAGTGAATTTAATAAGATTATCGGCGGTGGGGACAGTAATTCCGTTTTTATCTGTAACAGAAATATTAAATATTGCCGCGTCATCACAGGCATCATACACAAAATCACGGCAAGGTGTGATAATGATTTTCTGCGCGTCTTCCGAGGTAGTGACTTCATCTGTGCAGACAGCTTGACCGTTATTATAACCTACAACGTTTAGTGTTCCCTTGCTAAAATCAATATTCCAGTCAGTCATTTCGTATTTGTCAACTTTTTTTCTGCCGAGAGATATTTCATTAAGGAACAGTTCCGCTTCCGCACAGTTTGTATATACCATTACACGTACTTTATCACCTTTACACCAGTTCCAATGGGGCAGAAGATGGATAATGGGTTCAGATGTAAAAAATACTTTGTTCAAATAAAACGCGTCCTTTTTAAATCCGCATGTATCCATAATGCCGAATTGTGTGCTGATTGACGGCCATTCAAACGGTGTAGGCTCACCTCTGTAGTCAAAACCTGTCCATATAAACATACCCAACATATGAGGGCGGGTATTTATTTGCTTAAAGCCGTCACGATAGGTATTGCCCCATGTAGCCGCTTCGCTGTCATAGCAGTCAATGATATTTTTACTGTGGTCTGTTGTATAAACACCACGTGTCTGAAATGCGCTGTCATTTTCACTGCCTATCATGGGTACATGAGGATATTTTTCACGAAAATCATCATAGGTATGTGTGATATAGTTAAAGCCTGTCATATCAAGCAAATCGCATGTACCTCCATCAGTGGTTACTCCTGTATTCATAGCCCCAAGGAGAAAACGGGTATTATCAAGCTTTTTTATCTCGCATTGCAGCTTTTGAGCGATTTTTCGTCCTGTAGGTGTTCCTTGAAGAGGTTCTTCGTTAAATAATGAATACATAATAACTGACGGATGATTTCTGTCGCGCATAACCATATCCCGAATCTGTTTAATTCCATCTGCGCTTGAATTGAAATTTCTGTTTTCATCCATGACAAGCATTCCGTATTTGTCACAGTAATCCAATATTTCAGGATTGGGATTACCGTGAGCGCATCGGTACGCGTTGCTTCCCATTTCCTTTAGCAGCTTAATTCTGTATTCATTTACGCTGTCAGGCACAGCTACGCCAACACCCGCGTGGTCCTGATGATTACAGGTACCGTATATAGGAACATGTCTGCCGTTTAAAAGGAAGCCGGTATCAGCATCAATTGAAATAGTTCGGAAGCCGAAGTTATTTGTTTGACTGTCAATAAGTGTGTTATTTTCATAAAGCTCACTTATCATTTTGTATAAATTTGGTGAGTCAATATCCCACAATAGAGGACTGTAGGTCAAAATGCTTTGATTTATGGTCACAGTACTTCCTCCATTGACAGAGCAGTCAGTTTCAGCTTTACCTACGATATTATCGTTATTATCCAGAATATATGTTTTAAGGCGGAATGATTTATCTGTATATGAGGAATTTTCAATTGTTGTGTCTGTAATTGCGTCCCATACATCAGCGGTTTTCTTTTCAGGATGAACAAACACTCCCCAATGAGTTATGTGCAGTTTATTTTTTTTGTAGAGATTTACATGACGATAGATACCGGCGCCCTCATACCACCAGCCCTCTATTGCCGTTGCGTCGACAAAAACAACGAGGTCATTTATCTGCTCGCCGTAAAGAGCCATATCAGTACCGTCTACGACAAATGAATTATAGCCGCAGAAATTTCTTCCTATGACGGAGCCGTTTAAATAAACAGTCGCATGTGAGGAGATACCCTCAAATTCAATTAAAATTTGTTTCTTTTTGTCATCTTCATCAAGCCGGAAACGTTTTGAGTACCATGCTTTACCTCGCTTTTTATAACCCTGTGAAGGACCCCATTTTTCTTCAAAATTATTATATACGGCCCAATCATGAGGAAGATTTACGGTTTTCCAGCTACTTTTGTCGAAGTCGGGGGAAGCGGCACCAATTGCTCCTCCTGCTTTTGATGCCATATAGCAGTCGGTATGTGACTTGGTTTCAGAAAGCTCAATATCGCCGTTATGAAATTTCCAGTCTCTGTCCATGCTGAATTTATTCATTATTTATCTCCTTTTTGTCATATTAAAGCTTAAGTTTAAAAGCTTAAGTATTTCGTCTTCAGGCACAGAGCCATCCAGAATAATTGAAATCCAATGCTGTTTGTTCATATGATACGCGGGGAAGTATCCTTCGTTATGTAATAATGAGCCTATGAATAAAGGCTCGCATTTTACGTTTAGCACGTCAATTTTATCTTCACAGCATATACCTAATTTTATTTTTGAAATATTCATAATTACCGCGTACCATTTTGAGTTGTCTCTATGACGTAAAATAGCGGATTCAGGGTCGCTGGCCCAAAGATATTCCGGTTTTGAACCGAAATTTTCTTCGGCATATTTGAAGATTGTGTCTTTTAAGCTGAAATGCTTCATATAATATTACCTCTCTAATCGACTTTGTTTTATAATTTTATAAATATCTGAAAGATTTCCCATCTATAAATCATTTTTAGTTTTTTCATCTGGCAAGCCATAAATGATTTATATTCATTTGTAATGCTGGAGTAATATCTGTATTAAAATTATTGTCTATATACCAGTATTCTTGCGGTGATTTATCTGCATAGTTAAAATAGATTGGGTATGCGTAAATGCCGCGGTTCTGTTAAGAACAGCTCACCTGAAAGATAACGGCGGTAACTTGTTTTTGTGACAGAACGCCAATATTTCTTGCCGATAGTAAGGTGATTGCGGCATTGTCTATATAACTCATTAAGACATCAACACTCTGCTGAAGAAAAATCCATTACAGTGTTGTCAATATCAAAGAAAATCATAGTTTAATACCTTTTTTGTTAAGTAATGAAATACCGCTGTTATCAGCAGAAATGTCAACAGCTTATTTTTTTATAATATTTTCTAATGATGATATTTGTAATGATTATGTCTAAAAAATTCAGATTGTTATGATGTTATTATATCACAGTGATTTTACAAATGCAATCTGAAGTTTGAAGTACTTTCTAAAGCTATTATGCTATTTATATAAATTATTAAAAGGTGTTTTTTCGACAAAGGTTCCGCAATTTCAACAAAGGAATTTTGTGTAAGAATATGGAAATATAAAATGATAGAACTATAACAGCAGGAGGAGAATAGCAATGGAACTATTTTTGTGGGGAAAGTATCGGACACTTGTAGTCAAGCTGTATGGTGAGCTGGACCACCATGCGGCACAAAATGTAAGGGAGAGTGTTGACAGGGAGCTTTTAAAAAGCGGCGTGATAAATGTAGCGTTTGACTTTGAAAATGTTACCTTTATGGATTCATCGGGCATAGGAGTAATAATGGGAAGATGTAAAATAACAAAATCGCTTGGAGGTAAGGTTATTATATATGGAGCCTCTGACGAAGTAAAACGCATCATCAAAATGGCGGGAATAGATAAGATAGTTACGCTGTCAGATGAGATAGAACAGGGGATAAAGGAGGCATCTTTAAATGTATAAGAACAGTATGAGAATCGAATTTCCGAATAATTCTGATAATGAACGCTTTGCAAGAAATGTCGCAGCAGCTTTTGTACTGGAGCTTGACCCAACGCTTGACCAGCTTTCAGAGATAAAGACAGCGGTATCAGAGGCGGTAACAAACGCTATAATACATGGGTATGACAATGCAGAGGGAACGGTTATTATGGAGGGGAATATAGCCGATGATACGGTGGAGTTTATAATATCAGATAATGGTATAGGAATATCTGACATACATAAAGCGCGCGAGCCTCTTTTTACAGGCAAGCCAGAGATGGAACGTTCAGGAATGGGCTTTACAATAATGGAGACATTTATGGATAGAATGGACGTGGAAAGCGAAGTTGGAAAAGGCACACGCATAACCATGTGTAAAAAGTTAAAGTAGGTGATTGCCGTGCGGGATAATACTGCTTTGATTGAACGTGTCCTGGAGGGGGACAGGCAAGCTGAAAATATAATGGTGGAAGAAAATATGGGGCTTGTGTACAGTATAGCCAGAAGGTTTACAAATCGAGGCTATGACAGTGAAGACCTTGTGCAGATAGGAGCTATAGGACTTATAAAAGCGGTAAAAAAATTCAATCCTGAATTCAATGTACAGTTTTCCACATATGCTGTTCCTATGATTATGGGTGAGATTAAGCGGTTTTTGCGTGATGATGGAGCTGTGAAAATAAGCAGAAGTCTAAAGGAAAATGCCATGAAAGGCTGGCGCAGCGAAGAGGTGCTCCGCAAACGTTTAAACAGGGAGCCAACGATTAAGGAAATTTCAGCAGAATGTGGTGTTGAAGCCGATTTGCTTGCCCAGTCATTTGAAGCAGCGGCTCCTCCTGGAAGTATATATGAAAGTATCTATGACAATGGAGATAAGGAGATACATTTACTTGATACAATAGCGGGAGAAGAAATAGAGGACGGTATTATTAATAAGGTTATGGTAGATAATATTTTATCTCAGCTTAATCCGCGGGAAAGGGAAATAATTCTTATGCGTTATTTCCGCGGAAAAACGCAGGCAGAAATTGCGGGTTTTATTGGTGTATCCCAGGTACAGATTTCAAGGATAGAAAAAAAAGCGATTGAGAGAATAAGAAACAATGTAAAGCATGACTAAAAAAATACTTGATAAATACACCCTAAATAAGTACCATTTGTTTTACGTAATGGAATAGTTTTTATGCTATTCCATTACGTTTTTC
>CAJUFV010000004.1 GCA_910585795.1 uncultured Clostridia bacterium
TTATTCAAAATCAGCTGACACAGAAATTTAACCGCAGTCCTGCAGCGGCGGAATTGGCTGTATACACAGGAATAGACATAAAGACAATAACTGATATTCTTAATGCTGTAAAGCCTGTAAAATCCATTTATGAGCCTTTAAGCGATGATACAGACACTCTAACCATAGCTGACAGCATAGCGGATAAATCAGTCACCTTTGAGAATGATATTGCCGCGGCCGATGAAGCGTGTTATATACGGACCGTAACAGAAAACACTCTGACAGGGGCGGAAAAAGAAGCGGTAATATTATTTTATTTCAGGGGTATGACATACACGAAGATAGCGGAATTAAAACAGATTACCGCCGCTGAAGCGCGGAATTTTATAGCCAATGGACTGCGTAAGCTCCGTAAGCCGAAAATATTAAAACAATTAATTGAGTCGTATATTGACAGCCGTACACCATTTTATCGTTATAGGGGGCTAGATAAATTTAAAACAACATGGACAAGCTCAACGGAGCAGGCTGTAATGGAACGTGAACACATTAACAGACAGCTTTGTAATGAACAAGAAATAAACTTAAAATAACAAGCAAAAACAAAACCGAATATGTAACAGATAATTATTCCGTTGCATATTCGGTTTTTTATATGCCTGTATAAGCTCCGTATTAGGCTTATACGGGCTTTTTATGTGTCGGTCTGTTAGGTTTTTGCAATGCCGTTGAAAAGGCATATTGGCTATTAAACAGCCTGATAAAACCTGATACTTTGACGATGTTTGAATAGTTGCTAAAAAGCCTTTTCCCCCGCTGTATATCTGCATATACAACAATTTTAGTTGATATGTGGTGTCAGGTGATTATAGATATTTGTTTAAGAGCTTTAAAGTAACTTTTCAAGGGGCGGTATACTGTTAGATATTTTAATTTGCATGCGTATAGTATTAATAAATTTTTGACCGATATTTGACCGCTACAATCATGAAAATAGCGGTCAAATAATATTACGCTATAAAAAGTATAAACAGAAAAAATGGCTTATCCATGCAGTTTGTAGCATATTATGAAAAGATATAAAAAATTTATTATCTATCTGTAAATTATATAAAAATAATGTTGTATAATGTTTCCGAATGTGCTATAATTATAAGATACAGATTAGGAATTAAAATTACTTGTGCATCACAGAGACATATATAACAGAAAGGTTAAGTATGAAAATTACCGAGGCAATGATTAAAAAATCCTGTTCGTCAACTATTTATAAGAGAGGTCTTGAATATTTCAGAGAGGGCAGGGTGCATCTAAGAAAACGTGAGGAAAATTTAATAACTGCTGTTGTGGACGGAGAGGCAATCTATAATGTTCAGGTAAGACTGAATGATGACACAGTGGAGGACTGCTTCTGCACATGCCCTTATTTTGAAACGATGAATTCTGTGTGCAAGCATATTGTATCTACGCTTAAACAGCGTCAGAAGGAGCTTGATGAGGGCGCTGACTATATTGATGAAAATGATAAGATTGCAAAAACGCTCTGCGGCGGATTCGCGGCGAAACAGTATACAAAAGGGCAGCTTTACGCTAAATTTACAATGCATATAAGCAGACTTGTGCCTGACGGCGCGGCTTATGGCATGTCAATGGAAATAGACGGGAATAAGCTACGTGGCATTGAGAATTTTTTGGAAAGCTATATGAAGGGTTCAGAATTTAAGTTTGACAGATATTCCTCATATAATCCTTTGTTTACGGAATTTCCTGAGTATCAGGATAAAATAATAAAGATTCTTGCTGAGACCTATGAAAACCGTATTGCTGACGCACAGATGTATATGAAGGCCGCATATCAGACATCCTTTGGCTCAATGGCGGCAAAGCGGATTTTTTCGCTGCTTGACCATACAGATTTTAACATTGTATTTGACGGTATGAATATGGGAAGCGTTAGAATCGTTGAGGATAATCCTGATATTATAATTGATGTAGATGCCGCCGCAGGCGCAATAGATATGTCCGTAAGTGACCGGGGATTTGCGCTGACCCGTGACGGAGAGTGGTTCTGGTATGAGAATATAATTTATCATACAGACATGGAATGGCGCGGATATTTTATGCCGATATATAATGCTCTTGCTGCGGACGGACGAACACAGATAAGCTTTAAGGGCGAAAACACAATACTGTTTGCGACGCATGTGTTGCCGGAAATAAAGGGCAGGCACGGAGTTATAGCAAGAGGTATAGACGATGTGGTTGTGGATGCGAAGCCGTTGTTTGATATTTTTTTTGACGCTTCAAGAGGCGGAATAACAGCTGTAATAAGAGCGAATTATGGAAGTATTGCGATTCATCTGCCATCAGATAATAACAATGACGGTAAAATTATTGTGCGTGATTTTGAAAAGGAAAATGAGATTCTTTCATATTTTTCTCAGTTTGCGTTGAACGACGGAGTGTTTTCTCTCTATTCTGACAGGGACATATATATCTTCCTGTCGGATATGATTCCAGAGCTTAGTGATAAGGCTTCAATGCATTATTCGGACCGCTTCGCAGGACTTAAAATAACAGATAAAGTTAATATAAACGCATCTGTGAGATATAAAGAAAATGTTGATTTGTTAGAGGCTGATTTTGAAACAGAGCTGTCATATGAGCAGATAAATGGTATTTTAAACGCGGTAAAGCTGAAAAAACGTTTTTACCGTCTGTCAAACGGGAGCTTTATTGACCTTGAGCATAGTGAGCAGAAGGAAATTTTTAATCTGCTTGACCAGCTTGATTTTTCATTTGATGATATAAGAAACGGCGCAAAGACAATTTCAAAGTATCATGCTCTTTATCTGAACGCAGTTGACAATGTAAATAAGGATGAAAGCTTTGTAAAATATATTGAAGATATAAAAAACAGAGAAGCAAAAATTCCTGATGAGCTTAAAACAGTTTTAAGGGGTTATCAGCGTGATGGAGTACTGTGGCTTACACAGCTTTCATATCTGGGTTTTGGAGGAATATTGGCTGATGATATGGGTCTCGGCAAGACCTTGCAGGTTATTGCGTATATAAGAGGCGTGTGTCCTGACAGACCGGTTCTTATTGTTGCGCCGAGCGCGCTTACCTATAACTGGCAGAGTGAAATAAATAAGTTTACTCCTGACGCGTCGTCGATTATTATAGACGGTCCTAAGTCAGTGCGTGACGAGCTTATAAAAACGGTAGATAAGTATGAGTTTGTAATAACATCATATCCTATACTTAGGCGTGATATAACAATGTACAGTGAGATTGAATTTTCGTACTGCTTCATTGACGAGGCTCAGCATATAAAGAATCCTAAGACAATGAACGCCCGAAGTGTAAAAAAAATCAATGCCGGACATAAATTCGCGCTTACAGGTACACCGGTTGAAAATTCACTTATGGAGCTATGGTCAATTTTTGACTTTATAATGCCCGGATACCTTTACAGCTCACATGAGTTTAGAAATCGATATGAAACACCGCTTGTTAAGGACGGAGACTCAATGACGGCTGACAGCTTCCGTATGAGAATAAAGCCGTTTATGATGCGGCGTATGAAGTCGGACGTTCTTAATGAGCTTCCAGAAAAAATAGAAAATACAATGTATGCGGAGCTTACGGAAGAGCAGGAAAAAATGTATATGGCGTATCTTTCTCTGGCAAAGAATAAAACCGCAAGACTGCTGGAGGAAGGCGGTCAGGGTAAAATGAGGATTTTGACGCTTCTTATGCGGTTAAGGCAGATATGCTGTCATCCGACGCTGTTTGACGAAAATTATGACCGTGACAGCGGAAAACTGAATCTGCTTATGGAGCTTGTCACAAGCGCGTCGGACTCCGGACACAGAATATTGGTTTTTTCCCAGTTTACGTCAATGCTTGAAATAATTAGGGATAAGCTGGAGGAAAGAGGAATATCGTCATTTTATCTGGACGGGCAAACACCGCCGTATGAAAGGGCGGAGCTTTCTCAGCGCTTTAACAGCGGAGAAAAAAGCGTGTTTTTAATTTCGCTTAAGGCGGGAGGCGTAGGACTGAATCTTATCGGCGCCGATATGGTTATTCATTATGACCCGTGGTGGAATCCGGCTGTGATGGACCAGGCTTCCGACCGCGCTTACAGAATAGGTCAGACACGGGCAGTACAGATTATACGTCTTGCGGCAAAGGGAACTATAGAGGAAAAAATACTGCGTCTTCAGGAAAATAAGCGGAATCTTGCGGATGACATTGTACGTGTAAATACTGATACGTTTAAGAATCTGTCGAATGAAGAAATACTTGCATTATTTAATTAACGGAGGTCAGGGGATTGAAATTCAGAGCAATATTAAATGATGATTATGACCTTGATGATGAGGAGTTTGAGGAATTCAAATTAAAACCGTGGCATAAAACGGTAATATATTTCCTTGTTATATGGGTAATAGTTAATATACTTGCCGTTATCTATATAAAGGCGGGTAAATTTATATATTTCTGGGATGATTCAACCTACTGGGACATTTCCAGAAAAATAGCGTCGGGAGCTTTTAATGATGGGGGCTTCTGGAATAATGTTTATAATTCAATAGCGCAGCAGGATTACAATTATATCGCGGGACTGCCTTCGGCGCTGATTACGCGCGTATTTGGAGATTCAAGGCTTGTCTACATTCTCGGACTTGTAAATATGTATCTTCTTCCTTCGTTTGTGATGATATATCTGCTGGCAAAGAAGGTAAGTAAAGCGCCTAAAATTGCGGTTGTGATTGCGATACTTTTGTGTCCGTCTATGATGTTTCTGACTTTTAACGGATTCGTTGATATAGGCGGACTGCTTATATGTCTTATCTGCTTTAATCTTTATTATGTAAGAGCGGATAAGAAAATACAAACCGGAAGGGGAATATGGAGGTACATCTTAATTGGTTTTCTTCTGGTTGGTATGATGCTGTGGCGCAGGTGGTACGCCTTCTTCGCGGTATCATTCATAACAGCGATGCTGGCGGACTGCGTGCTGTTCAGGCGGAAATGGTACGGGCCCGCGCTTGCGATTGCCGCGGCTGGTATAGTACTGCTTGTGTTTTTTCGTGATTTTGTATTTTATAAGCTGCTTCAGGATTACGGAAATCTTTATTCCGGTTATAAATTTTCGGCAGGTACTGATTTTAAGCTGATTACCAGATATTTCGGTATAATTTATATATGTGTGCTCGCGGTATTTTCTGCCGCGGCGGGAATAAATAAAAAAGAATATTGTACTGTGTTTATGTGGCTTCAGATGATTGTTTGTCTGCTTATGTTTATTTCTACGCAGACGCACGGACAGCAGCATTTGCTTTTATATATTCCGTCGATTATAATGCTTGCTCTTATTGCTGTGAAGCATATTACAAGGGAATGGGCTTTTATAGGAATAACGGCTCTGGCAGCGCTTCATTCGGTTTTTGTGTATATTCCGCGTACACAGCCGAGGAATATACAGGAGATAAAGCGTCTGGCGCTTATACCGACTTTTTCAATGCTGCCGGTGTCAAGAGACGATACGGAGGAAATTCTTGCCCTGAAAAGAAAGCTGGACAGCGTGGTTTATGAGGGAGATACGCTTGGCGTGCTTGCGTCATCATTTTTGCTGAATGAGGATATACTGAAGAATGTGGAGCCTTCTCTGGGACTGAAATCGGCAAGGGACAATTATATTGTATCTCTGCCGCAGGTAGACTCCAGAGACAGGGATTTATCCGCTTTGTATACAGTGAATTATGTACTCGCTGTAATACCGGCACAGACACATCTGGCGGAAGGCAGTCAGACTGTTGTAACGGAGGCTGTGAGAAGCTTTGCGGAATATACGGATATTGCGACGGCTTATGAGGAAATATATGACTGTGAAACAATAATAGGTGATATGACTATAAAGCTGTTTCACCGTGTGCGTGACGAAGTGCGAAGCGATATAGCGTTATTTGAGGGACGTCTGTATAAATAGTTTACAAATAATTAACACTTGAATTGTTGACAATTTAAGAAAGTGGATTTATAATATAGAAAATTGACCGCATGGCAGGTGATTTTCTTTATAAAAATGTTTCAGTGCGCGGAGGCGGCTTCGTTTGGAAAAATATTCATATAATCGTAATCAAGCAGAGGAGTGTTGAATTTTGAGAAGCTGTATATATTGCGGCAGAGACCTTGAAAAGGGAGAGGTGTGCAATTGTCCACAAAGCGCTGCGTATCGCGCCGCGAAGGAAAAGAGCTCGCAGACCAAGTCTGAGACGAAGGAATCGCATAAAAGCTATAATTCAAATCCGTATAGGACGGAAAATTCGTATAGAACAGGTTACGCGGGCAGAGAAAGTAAATTTGAGAGAGTAAAAACACGTTTTCATACAAAACGCGCGGCTAAAAAATCAACTAGGAACGGTAGTGTAAATCCTGATGGATTTGTGAGGGGATTTTTGAGATATATAGCAGATTTTATTAAATCTCCTGTCGATAAAATAACCAATCCGGGCCATATCGGGAAAGCTTCGATTATGGCTATTGCGGCGCTTCAGGGAGCGGTGCTGTGGCTGTGTGTATTTTTTGTAATGCGAGGCGGCACAGTCAGTCCGTTTAAGCTTCTTTCGTCTGCGATGGGATTAAGCGGTGAGGGTTACGGACTTGTGGGAATGATAATTTTAATAATTTTGTCCGGAGCGCTTAGCGGAATAGTATTGTTTTTTCTGTATTCTGGAATATTTTATTTTATCAATAGATTTCTTATGCGTTTGAGGACTCCGTACTGGCAGTTTTGCGTACGTCTTGCGTGCACATGGATACCGTTTACTGTGGTATGCGCAATCGGAGCGGTATTGAGCGTATTATCTCCGATAACCTTGGCGGTTCTAATGCTGTGCGGAGCGGTATCGGCTGTGATACTGTCATATGAGGCGCTTAAAACCGAATGGATTTCACAGCCGGCCGGTAAGGTGCTCTATGCTATGATACTCGGATATTTTGTATTTTTTGCTGTAATATGTCATCTATTATTGATATAAATAGATATAACAAATGAAGGGAATGGTAAAAATGAAGGAAACAAAAACAAGTAACGCTCCTGCCGCGATAGGCCCGTATTCACAGGCTGTAACGATGGGTAATATTCTGTTTACATCAGGACAGATTCCTGTAAATCCATCAACAGGAGAGATTCCGGACGGAGTGGAGGCGCAGGCAGAGCAGGCGATGACAAATGTAAAGAACCTTATAGAAGCGGCGGGTGGAAAAATTGAAAATGTAGTAAAGACTACGGTATTCATAAAGGATATGAATGATTTTGCCAAAATAAACGAGATTTACGCCAAATATTTTACAGAGCCTTATCCGGCACGCTCATGCGTGGAGGTAGCTAGACTCCCCAAGGATGTTATGCTTGAAATTGAAGCGATAGTTGAGCTGTAAATGTGGTAAAAGCATATAGAAACAGTATTCTATTCATAACCGTCCTATGTCCGTAGGGCGGTTGTCTTTTTATCTTCGCAAAAAACACACATCATTAAAAATGATGTGCTTGACATAGTACTGTTATTGTGATATAATTCAGATACAAGATAAGGAATGGTTTTGACCGTTCCGCCTAGGTGTTTTTTTGTTAGACTAAGAGTCTAACAGAGCCGTACCATGTTGCAGATGGGGCGGCTCATTTTTTTATGTATATTATGATTTCTATAATCACAAGAACTATCTGAATTAATTTAATTGCAAGCTCTTTATCCATAATAAAATGCCTCCTTTATATTCTTTAGTGCAGTTTTCACCTCCTAAAATAATATAAAGGCGGAACAGCCGCCGCCATTCCTATGTATCCGAGCCATTAGGCTAAGTAATATTATACTACAATTTATATTACGCTTCAATTATAGTATTCTATCATTTAACCAACTTCATGGGTACACAAAAAACACACATCATAAAAAATGATGTGCTTGACATAGTACTTTTATTGTGGTATAATTCAGATACAAGATAAGGAATGGTTTTGACCGTTCCGCCCAGTGATGAGTTTTGTTAGTATAAAACTAACAAAGCCGCTCCATGTAGCAGATGGGGCGGCTTATTTTTTTATGTTCTTTATAATTTCAAGAATTATAATTAATTCGATTAAGTTAATCAAAATATTTATATCCATAATTATAACCCCCTTATCTGTTTTAGTACAGCTTTCACCTCCTAAA
>CAJUFV010000005.1 GCA_910585795.1 uncultured Clostridia bacterium
GGCATATAAAATATAATTCATTATGAAATTTAGACAAAGCTAAAAATGTAAAAAATTTTAATTATAATTTGGAGTAATGAGCAATATGAAAATACGACAGGAAAATCAAAACGATTATGAAGCAGTTTATGAAGTTGTTACAAAAGCATTTGCAACTGCTGAAATGAGTGATGGAAAAGAGCAAGAACTGGTAAATGCGTTACGGAAAAGTAATTCTTTTATTCCAGAACTATCGCTTGTAGCAGTTGAAAATAAAAAAGTAGTTGGACATATTCTTTTTACAAAAGCATATGTTGGAGAGTTTACAGAGCTTGTCCTCGCACCATTATCAGTTCTTCCTGCATATCAAAAAATGGGTATAGGATTAGCTTTAATAAAAAAAGGACATAACATTGCTAAAAAGCTAGGATATGATTATTCGATTGTATTAGGCCACTCAGAATACTATCCAAAAGCAGGTTATGTTCCAGCAAGTGTTTACGGAATTGCGGCTCCGTTTGATGTTCTCGATAAAAATTTTATGGCAATTAAATTAAATGATATGGCAGCGAACCCCCACGGCATTGTCAAATACGATACAGCTTTTGGAATAAACTAAAAATTCAAATTCATCAGAATAAATAACAGTACAAAAATACGTTGTACTATTTGTTAAAAAAAATATCGTCAGTTGCAATATCTCATACTTTACAGAAAAATATAAATCACCGACAGAGCAAAAAAACAATACTCAAAAGACCTAAAAGCCGTCTGATTCTAGAAAATCCACCTCTATTATTTACATCCCTTTCTATTGATGATTATTTCATTATTTCCATGTATTTTTGTATAAAAAACTCTGTTCCATTAAAGGAACAGAGTTTTTTCAATCCATCTAATATCAACTAATACATATTTTATACTAACATAATATTAGCTATTATCATTAATTATTTATTATAAGCTTTGACGCAGTTCCGCATTTTGGTGTCATACTTTCAAGATTATCCCAAAGCATAAGCTTCACCTTTGCTGCACCGTCTATGCTGAAGTTCCGTGGTTCTACATGCTTTTCTTTCATATTTTCAGACAATTCTACTTGAACCCTTTCAACACATGTCAGCTTATCAGCAGAATCATATGCCGCAAATATTACTTCATATTTTCCCGCCTCAGGCGAACCTATCAACGCGTTGCCGTCCTCTGTATATACTACAAAATTATTAATAGGCGTTTTCTCAAACTGAGCTGTATAAGTTGTCATTTCAGTAACCTCTACAATCTCCTTATCCCAACCTTTAAATATGTAGGAATATTTATCATCTGATTCTCTTGTCGGCTCACTGCCGTTGTATTGAGGAATTACTCCAACTTCCACGTCCTCACTCCAAAGCTCAGTATTATCATAATTGACAAATGTTATTTTAAACGCAGGCGGAGCATCCTGTGTCCACTTAGCCCAGAACGCTTTATCACCAAAATCATCCGCTGTTACAGCATTTACCGGCTCACCGTTGTAATCCTCATTATCATACCAGCCGACAAAATAGAAGTCATCCTTACGTGGTGTCGGAAGCGCTACACCTGTACCGCATGTGTATTCCATATAAGCTTCCTCATTATCAAGCATTCCCTCATCAAGATTCAGCATTAAGCTGTAAACTCTCGGAGCGGCTTCAAACTGAGCTGTATATGTCGTATCTCCTGTTACCGATGTGATTGCAGGATTCCATCCGGTAAACGTATAAGTATACTTATCGTCCGCATCTTTCTCGGGTACCACGCCTGTATATTCAGGACGCTTTCCGAATTCCACATTAGTTTGCTGTAATAATCTGTTATTATAATTTACAAATCTTATTACATACTCGTTTGTTTTCCATTTAGCCCAATATACCTTGTTACCCATGTCTTTTGCGCTGATTTCCGTTACTGCCGTGCCTTCACATTCAGCATTGTCAAACCAGCCCTCAAATGTGTAATTATCTCTTGAAGGAACAGGCAGCGCCGCGCCTTCTCCATAGGTATATTCAGTCAAATTCTCGGCAAGCGTACCGCCGTTTGCATTAAGCGTTACAGAATATCCGTTTTCTGCCCACTTAGCCCAATATTCCTTGTTGCCAAAATCTTTTGCTGTAATTTCCGTAACCATAGCGCCTTCACAGTCAGCATTATCAAACCAGCCTGCGAAATTGTAGCCGCTCTTTTCAGGAACAGGAAGTGCAGCGCCTTCTCCATAGGTATATTTGTTCAGTGTATCTGAAATTGTACCGCCGTTTGCATTCAGTGTTACAGAATAGTCAGCCGCAGTCCATTTAGCCCAGAACGTTTTGTCTTCCGTTTCATTCGCACCGATTTCCGTTACTGCTGTGCCCGTAAGTTCAGCATTATCAAACCAACCAGCGAAGTTATAGCCGTCCTTATGCGGCTCGGGAAGTGTCAAAGGAGTACCTGTATTGTATATCGTATACTGCCACTCGTCATCAATCTTTCCGCCGTCCTTGTTGTATACCACTCTCAGCGCTACGACAGCTTTCATAGGATAACCTTTAGCTTCACTTACAAGATTTCCATCTTCATCCCTTATATATTCTGCCTTATATCCGTTTACACGAATATCTACAGGCGGGGCATATTGTGCATATGCGATTTTCATATCATTAGTAATTTCACTTCCTGTAATAATCGACAAATGTTTATTATCATAACTCATACCTGTCAGCTTAACAGGCACTAACGTCTGTACATAAATATCCTGAATAGTATCAACATTACCAATTGTAAGCTGACGACTACCGTTTATATAAATCGCATCTCCTTTTTCAGCACTGTTGCCGATAAACTTATCACTTGATGTTGTAACAGTATTTCCCGACCATACAGCTCCGCCATTTACCGCTGTATTGTCGGTAAATGTATTACTAGTTAAAGAAATTCCCTCTTTGTTAATCCATACAGCTCCGCCATTTCTTCCGGCTGTATTATTTTCAAAAGTACATCCTGAAACTTTTGCTAAATTACCACAGAATAATGCTCCGCCATCCTGTGCAGCTCTGTTATTTCTGAATACTCCGTTTGTCAGCGTAAGGTTAACAGCGTCACCGCCCTGATTGAAAAATACCACACCGCCGTTACCGGCTGAATAGTTATTTTCAAACGTTCCGCCACTTATTATAAGTGTTTTTTTACCCATCCAGAATACTCCGCCTTCAGTGCCGCCTTTATTGTTACTAAATATACCGTTCTGAACATTAACACTTGTATTATTATCCGCACAAATCGCAGAGGTTCTTGACTTCTCCAAACCATTATTTCCTGTAATCTCACCGTCATAAATAGTTATTACAGATGAATTGTTACCTCGTATATACATTGCTGAACCGAATACCGTTGACGCATTATTACGAATAACACCTCCATTCATAGTAATAGTAGAGTCAATTCCCCATATTGCTCCGCCTGTCAGGTTATCATCAAGGATTTGTTCTGCATTATTTCCAACAGTTCCTGTATTATAGTTATTCTGCATAATCGCGCCGTCTGAAAGTATAAGCTCAGTCCCTGCGTATGACAGTATAAACGGAGCTGTAGCCGTCAAACCACTGTTAGTTAATCCGCGCTTAACAACAGGGTCCTCTTCTCCTGTCCATACTGCGCCGCCGTCAAAGATAATATTTTTTAATGTAATGGCAGATTGATCGGTCATAAGAATAAATGATTTTTTATACTCACTTCCGCGGCTCAGTGTATGTCCCTGACCGTCTATTGTAAACTTCTTTCCTGACACTGCTATCGTATCATTAACTTCAATATCCTTGCATACGCGTATAGTTGAATTTTCAGGCGCATTGTCTATTGCTTTTTTTAGAGAATCATAGCCATTTGTACCGTTAATAGCCTCATAATCTCCAATCATTATATGTGCGGAATCCGAATATATACTTTCACTTACCTTATTATTTTTATCTTTAACATATACGGCAGCATAATAATATCCGTCCTGTTCAGGTATATATTCAGCTTTTGTCGCGCCGGTAATCGCAGTACCGTTCTTTTCCTCTGTTTCACTTCTGTACCACTGATATGATAATGCATTATTATTTTCTGATGACGCTATAACCTTTATTGGATTTATTTCATCTCCAACTGCATATGTATCACCTACCGGTGATTTTTCTATCGTCACTTCCGGGAAGTTGACATTTACCTTAAAAGTCTGCTTTATCTTTGAGCCATCCAGAGTAATTGTTATCGTCTGTTCTCCTGTTATTGTCGGGTAATATCCGCGCATAGAATATGCATTTGTATTAACTTTGCTGCCATCAGGTAAAACAACCGTAACAACCATACCCTTTTTGTCAAAATCCTCACCTAAGATATATTCTGTTTTGTCAGGCGGTGTAACAATTATACTCTCCGCCGCTTGGGAAATACCTGCCACCTTATATCCTTCAATCGGAGATTCAGAATTTGCAAGAGTATGATGTAAATATACATATCCGTCTTGAACCGCCGCAAACGCTCCCTTATCACATACAAATCCATCAAGCGTTTTATGGTCCGTCATATATACCTTTTCAAGAGCTGTACAAGCACTAAACGCTCCTGCGTCAATTGTCTTTACCGACTCAGGAATAGTAACTGCTTCTAGTTCAGGCGTATTGGCAAAGGCTCCGTTTGTTATATTTACAACCTTATACTCGTATCCGCCTACAGTAACAGTATCAGGAATTTCCACATTTCTTCCGCTTATATCTTCCGACGGGGTAAAACCTGTAAGCATACATTCAGTTTCTCCTGCCAATGCCTCAAAAGTAAATTCTCCATCCATAATATATGAAAATACTGTTATATCTAAAGCAGTATTAATCTCTTCCTTATCCTTAAGCGACGCTTTAATAGTCTTTGTTCCCGCCGTTCTTGCAAAAATATCGCCGGTTATCGGAACATTTCCGTCCTTTGATAATTCCATATTATATTCTGACTCATTAAGTACTTTTTCTGTTCCGTCAGAATAAACAAGATGCGTACTCATTCCGCTTAAATCCATAGCATCGCCTATGTAGTACTGTGTTTTAAAGTTCTCGTCTGTATCAATACGAATTTCCTTTACAGCCTTTTCAGCATTAACGGTAAAATTAGATGATAAACCGTTGTGAACTACCTTTAAAGTATTTCTACCTTCCGCAAGAACAGGATTTTCAAATTCAAACTCATTAGGAAGCAAATACCATTTGTTTGTTCCGTCTGTTACCTGTACTAATACATTTGACTTGTCAAACTCATCCTGCGCATAATATTTTCTATCAGAAATAGTAACTGCTGAAATCGCTGTCGCTTCTCTGTCATTTGCTGATACCGAAACAGCAAAGCTTGTTTCTATTCCGTCATATGACGCCAAAACCTCTTTTATATCTGTTGAGTCAAATACATCTTCGCTCAATTCAAGCGCGCCTGCCGGAATAATACTTGTTGTGCCGTCATCATATAAAAGACGCGCGGTTATGCTGTCTAAATCCAGTCTGTCGCCAACCTTATAATTTGTTTTTTCCGGAGCGATTTCAAGATTAAGCTCTTTAACTGTCTTTTCCGGACAAACCTGATTTTCATACAGCTTAAATTCCGCCGCTGTTGCATATCCTCTGTTATAGTTTGAGAAAAACTTTACACCTGCTTTTGTAACCTTAATTTTTACATACTTAGTATATGCCGGCTCGTCAAAATCAATATACTGCTCACGTGGGAATTCATCACTTGGACTCTTAACATATGCCCAGTTATTTGTACTTCCCGCGAGTTTCCACGTCTCTTTATCATTACTTATAGATACTTCACAGCCTGTTATTGTTCCGTCATCCTCAGCCGGAGTTCTGAGCTTTGGAATATATCCTATCGCAGACACATAGTGAGGGTCACTTATCTCAAAAATAAATTCATCGTCATACTTTGGAACAATATTGCCGAATTCATCCTTCTTTATCGCTACAGGATATTTATTTTCCCAAAATGTATCTTTTCTTGTATCTATAGCATTTTTAGGCGGATTAGCTTTCATACTCTCCGGACTGTCAGAAAGCTTTACATTTCCGCTTATTCTTAAATATCTGCGCTCCGGAGTATCATCCGCAGCCGTAAATTCAGCAACAAAATGCGGACCTGCAAGAAACGCGCCTGTCGCTTTTTTACGTACCCAGACAGTAACATTACCTTCAAACACGTCTTCACTTGTTAAGTCTTTCCATGTCTGTCCTCCGTCTGTTGAATACTCCAGGCCTTTTTGAAGATTTATGAACTTATCTTCATCGTCATTTGGTATATTAGTAGTCTTATTTGTCGGAGGCATCGCATTTGTCGATATTGGAATTATATGTGAATATTTTGCGGTATCAAATTTACAATATATATCATTTGCGTCTGTTATCTGCGCAACTTCCTCCGGGGTAAGCTTATGAGAAATAACACCTTCCTCATATGTCCATCTGTTCCATGTTTCTCCTTTATCAAACGAATACAATAAGTCTTTACCCGTATTTACAAAATTTTTGGTTAATGTAATAGACTGTGTTTCAAAAGAAAACTCCGCTATTTTAGCAAGCAGGGTTCTGCAATAACCCGCACCCTCTATACATTGACTCGGCTGGAACATACCACTGTTTTCAGCAGTTGCGGTTGCGCTTATATCAAGTGTCGCTCTGACAAAACCTATAAGGTCAGCACGCTTAATAATATCATTGACTTTAGGATAAAGGAAGTTAATGATATATTCATACATCGGATGCGGATACCATTTAAGCGCTTCGGCGGCACGCTCCGCAAGCGCATAATAATCATCATCTGTTTTTCCGAGCTTTTCATATAATCTTGCAATATTAACGTACGCGTCCAAATGGAAATACTGAGCCTCAAGCACCTTTTCATAAATTGCAAGCGCCTGTTCATAATTTTCTTTCGCTGTCTGAATTTCCGCAAGATAAGCAAGATTTTCAGCCTTTTCATAATTTGTATTATGATTATTATACATAGCGTCAATACCAAGGAATATATATCCGCCGTTCATAATTCCATGATATCCAAAATTACTCCAGCCAGCAGGTACATGTGTATAACCGTATGTTGTGTAATTGCTTCGCTGTATTCCGCTCATATTATATGAACTGGCACATGTCGGCTTACCATTATTATAGTAATAAGTTAAATAGGACATATGCACAGTAGGCTGACAGAGGTATCTTGCCGCCAAACCAAACGCATTTCTGGTTACAGTACCAGTAAGCGAAATATCAACGCACACACCGCCTGCCTCATATGGCAGCCACTGCGGCTCAAAATATTTTTTCTTCTCATTTACGCCATAATCTACCTTGTAATCAAAAATCTCGTCATGATATTCAAGCGTATACTTATTGTTCCATTTGTCATAGTTTGCAGGGTCGTAATATTGTGCGCTGGCAGGTTTATTGGGCTCTCTGTCATTTACCGTATATTTTACAGGCACTCTGTTGGCGTTGGAAGTTGTCGCTTTTACCGGGTTATCCATATAATCAGGGTTTTTCATAATATTAACACGGTAATAACGGTGTATCCATTGAAGCTGGTCGTTGTCCAAAGGACAGCCTACAACCATACGAAGCTCCTCTACGTTATATTTAGTAAATTCATCTGCAAGCAAATTGCGGTTATAAAACCTTTTGTATATTTCGTATCTCTCTACAGGCTCAGATTCATGGAACCACTGACGTTTTCCAGTAGGAGTGAAATTAAACCATGTGTAAATAGGTACACAGTGCGTAAGCGCAATCGCCGCCATCATACGCTTATACAGCGGCGCGTTTTCAGTATCATTCATATCTTCCTTGTGCTTTGTATATAACCTTGTCAGCACATCAAAGCTTTTAATATATGTATCCGGAGTAACTTGCCTATTTTTTTGGTAATATCCGTTTGCTTCAGGCTCTCCTCCATAGGAGTAATAGCGCAGCATTTGAATATCAGTAAACAGCCATTCCATACATGCCGCAAAATCAGCATTTTCATTCATTTTTGCGGTAAGCCTGTCATAGCCTATCTTATCTACAAGTCTGCGCTTAAGCAGTACATTTACATATTCTTCATTTTCTGTAAGGACAGACGGGTCTGTACTTCCAATCTGTCCCGCAATTGCGTCAAGCTGCACATCATATTGTTCAAGCGGCAGAATAGCGCTGTTGGAATAAGCAACAGTGGTTTCGTACCCCTCCCCCTGAATTTTGGAAAGGTCTTCCATTGGCTCAGGTATGAGTACATCATTTAAATCCTCATACAATGTAGCATCCTCATTATCTGCCTGTTCATGCGCAAGTATGTCACTTGAATGCGCGTATAATTCAGCATCTACATTCTCCGTATTATCATGCGCAAGCATATCCTCTGAATTCGCCTTCGTTTCATCATTTGTATTTTCTGCCGATGACACTACCGGAAACGCGCCGATTACCGATATTAGCATTGATAATACTAAACATAAAGATAGTATTCTTCGTTTCATTTTAAGAAATCCCCCTTAATTTTTATTGCATATAAAAACACAATTAAAGCTACATTATTATAGTCTTAACTGTGGAATACAAAAAATTACTGCCTTATATGGTTTTTAACAAAACTTTATAATTAAAGTATACCATATTCAGCCATTTTATGTCAATACATTTAATATATTTTTAAATGGCTAAATATGGTATTTAATATGCGTACAAATTTTAAATTTTTACATTAGAGATATAACCCATAATTACAGCACAACACCGTCTTTAAATATAGAAATTTCACGATAACCGTTCTTTTCATTATTTGTTCTGCTTCCGTTTGCCACACGCAATATATAATCCATCAGATTGTCAGACAAATCTGTACCGTTTATTGCGTCACCAGCATCAAAGTCTATCCAGTGTGGCTTTTCTTCCGCCAGCGGTGTGTTCGATGAAATTTTTACTGTAGGTACAGGCGCACCGACAGGAGTTCCCCTGCCTGTTGAAAAAAGTATCATATGACAGCCTGCCGCTGTAAGATTTGTTACCGCTACAATGTCATTACCAGGACCCGTCAAAAGATTAAGTCCGTTATTTTTTACGCTTTCACCTATTTCAAGCACATCCGACACATCTGCCGTACCTGATTTCTGCACACAGCCAAGCGATTTATCCTCAAGTGTTGTTATACCGCCTTTTTTATTTCCAGGTGACGGATTTTCATAAACAGTCTGCCCGTGTCTTGTAAAATAATCCTTAAAATTATTTATTAAACATACTGTTTTCTCAAATACATCTTTATTTACACAGCGGTTCATCAGTATTGTTTCCGCTCCAAACATTTCCGGAACTTCGGTAAGAATGGTACTTGCTCCGGAAGATATAAGCTTATCAGACACTTTCCCTATAAGCGGATTTGCAGTAAGTCCTGAAAAACCATCACTGCCGCCGCACTTTAAACCTACCACAAGCCTTGATATATCACATTCCTGCCGTTTGAATCTCTTTGAATATACAACAAGCTTGCCTATAAGCTCAAGTCCTTTTTCTATTTCATCACTATAATCCTGTGTACTCATAAATTTAACTCTGTTTTTATTTACTGTCCCCAAAACTTCTTTAAACACAGGAATGTTATTATTTTCACAGCCGAGTCCCAAAATAAGCACACCAGCGGCGTTAGGATGATTAACAAGTCCCTTTAAAACCGATTGCGTTGTTTTCTGGTCATCACCAAGCTGAGAACATCCGAACGGATGAACATAATTAAATATACCGTCGCATTCTCCGCCGTACTTTTTATTTGCTTCTTTAGCAAGTATTTCCGATGTTTTGTTAACGCACCCCACAGTATTGATAATCCATATTTCATTGCGTATACCAACACTGCCATTCTCACGGACATATCCTGAAAATGTTCGTTTTGGCTCTGACAAAAAATCATAATGAATTGGATTGTAGCTATATTCCAGTGTACCGCTTAAATTTGTTTTAACGTTATGCGTATGAACATGCTCACCCTTGTTTATATTCTCCGACGCATGTCCTATCGGGTAACCGTATTTAATAATTTCATGTCCTATTGGTATATCATCAAGCGCAATTTTATGTCCCCGCAGGTCTCCGTCCAGCATTACAGCAACATTATCCTTTTCATTTATTTTCAGCGTTTTCATAATACCTCACGCATAGCCTTTCTTATCCCATTTTCTTTGATATTATTTATATATCCCTCAACCGAAGGCAGAAGATACGATAAATCCTCACCCCAGTAATCTGTTCTCTTTAGTATTTCAGCAGGTGACGCTGTTTTCATGAAGTTCATAATCTCCTTATCATCATTCGCCTCACTCGTACGATAAAACATCATCAGCGCCGCAAGTGAAAACACAAGACACTCCGGTTCTTTATTATATCTTTTTATATATTCCGTAATACTGGGAAGCACGCGTACCTTGAATTTTGACACTGAATTCAGAGCGATACTTAACAAATAATGCTTTATAAACGGATTTTTAAACCGTTCAATTACATCATTAGCAAACTGACAAAGCTCTTCCTTCGGCAAATTAAGCGTAGGTATAATCTCATCAAAAATACCCTTATACGCAAAATCATATACCTCCTTATCGTCCATCGCCTCATGTACTGTTTCAAGTCCGGCAAGACGAGCCGCAGGCACCATCATTGTATGCGCTCCGTTCAAAATTCTGACCTTACGCTTTTTATACGGAGTTACATCATCAGTCCATAATACATTAAGTCCTATTTTATCAAATGGAAGCTCAGCCGCATATTTAGTGTCCCCTTCAATTACCCACAAATGAAAAATCTCACCTGTGTCTATCATATTATCAAGATATCCGAATTGCTTTTCCATGTCATTTGCGGTATTCCTAGGATAGCCGGTAACAATTCTATCAACAAGCGTGTTTGTAAAACAGTTTTTCTCATTTATCCATTTCACAAAATCATCACCGTAATCCCAGTCAACAGCGTATTTTAACACACATTCTTTCAGATTGTCACCATTTTTATCAATAAGCTCGCACGGAAGAAGCACAAAACCATCAAGTCCCGCATCAAACCGCGCTTTCATAAACATCGTAAGTCTGCCCGGAAAAGTTGTGGTATTAAAATCACATTCCTCTTTTCTATATTCAATACCGGCTTCAGTTGTATTTGATACTATATACCGTAAATCAGGATTTTGGGCACAGTCAAAAAATTCTTCTCTGCTAATATACGGATTTATTCCGCGCGTTATACAGTCTATAACTTGTGTTTCCTCAATCTTTTCTCCATTTAAAAGGCCACGCAGATACAATGAATACAATCCATCCTGTTCGTTCAATTTATCTATCATTCCGGCTTCAAGCGGCTGTACTGCAACCACACCGAAATCTCCGCTGTTTTCTTTATTAAGTCTGTCAAACATCCAGTCAACAAATCCGCGTAAAAAATTCCCCTCTCCAAACTGCATAACGCGTTCTGTTAAGCTTGATTTTTCTTTTCTTTTAAGCAATTCCATTTTTATAGCCATTAACTCCTTTCATAATACAGTCTGAATTTATATATCCATGCTAAAATATTTCTTTGCATTGTCAAAGCATATATCCTTTACAATTTTTCCGAGCGTATCATAGTCCGCCGGAAATTCACCGTTTTCTACCCATGTCCCGATAAGATTACACAATATTCGTCTAAAATACTCATGTCTGGTATATGACAGAAAGCTTCTCGAATCTGTCAGCATACCGACAAATTTATTAAGAGCGCCAAGATTCGCAAGAGCTTTCATCTGCTCTGTCATACCGTCACGCTGGTCATTAAACCACCAGCCCGAACCAAACTGTATTTTACCAGCGGTCTCACTGCTTTGGAAGTTTCCAAGCATTGTTGCAAGCACATAATTATCCTTCGGATTTAATGTATATAAAATTGTTTTCGGCAAATTACCGTTTTTTTCCATAGCGTCCATAAGCGCTGATAAATCCGCCGCTATTGGATAATCGGCAATTGAGTCAAAACCTGTGTCCGCGCCTAATTTTTCAAGCATTTTTGAATTGTTGTTCCGAAGCGCGCCAATATGAAGCTGCATTGCCCAGTCAAGCTCTTTATATTTCTTCGCGAGTCTCAGAAGCGTTTCACATTTATAAGCAGCAGCTTCTTCCCTTGATATTTCTCCGCCGCTTAAAGCCTTTGTAAAAACTGTTCGCGCGTCATAAGCAATATTATACGGCACGCCATCCAGCGCATGGTCGCTTATGCGGCAGCCAAGCGAATGAAAATACTCTATTCTCACATACACAGCGTCAATAAGCTCATTATACGAGGTTATTTCTTTCCCGCATACTCCGGACAGCTTTTCAATATACGGTTTGAACGTATCCTTTTCAATATTAAGCACAAAATCAGGACGAAACGCAGGATATATTCTTGCTTTTATATGTCCCTTTTCCGCTATTTTTTTATGGTATTCCAAATCATCAGCAGGGTCGTCTGTTGTGCAAATAGCGGCTACATTCGAAGAGTTAATCAAAACAGAAGGACTCATTTTTGTTTTTTCAATAAACGTATTACACTTCTCCCATATTATATCGCATGTCTTTTCTGTCACAATCTCATCAACACCGAAATATCGTCTAAGCTCAAGATGCGTCCAGTGATAAAGCGGATTCCCTATCGCATACCGCAAACATGAGCAAAACGCCTTAAATTTTTCGTAATCACTTTTACCGCCGGTAATATATTCCTCGTCAATACCGTTTGAACGCATATAACGCCATTTATAATGGTCACCACCAAGAAAAATCTGCGTTACATTCTCAAATGGTTTATCCTCGTACATCTGCCGAGGACTTAAATGACAATGATAATCAAATATCGGCATATCCTCTGCCCAGCCGTGATACAGCTTTACAGCCGTATCGTTAGTCAGCATAAAATCCTTATCCATAAATTTCTTCATAATCTATAACTTCCTTTCTTACCGCTATTACCACTGCCTTTTACAGACGGCAGCAATTCTTTTACTGTATAATCTGCGACAAGGTATAAATTCTAATATTATCAAACTGACATTTTGAATAGCTTTTAACCGCTTTGAAATTCAAGCCGGCAGCAGCATAATCACCGTTTGTCACAGCTGTTTTTATAGTATTGTTATACTTTTCCTCGCCGTCCTGCACTATAACAAGCTCCGCATTACCAGTCTCAGGGTCAACTGTCATTTTAAGATGAGCCCATACGGGATTCCTCGTTTCCTGCTTGAGAGTCACTGTGTTATCAGTATCTCCATTTATTGTCCACGGCATAGTTTTTGAGCTTGCCGTTGAAACTAATTTCAGCAGATAATCACCGCTTACTGACGCGTTATCCGGTATTGTCGAACCGGATGTAAATATTGTGAACTCAGACGCTGAACCTGTTCCGTTTACCAGCGCAAAATCCATTTCAATGACATATTTCTCTGTAAGACGTGCTGTTTCAGGAAATGTAACCTTTACATTTCTTGTATTACTTCCCGGATTAAAATATACATAATTTCCATGGTCGTTATCATTTTCAACAGTTAGAAGCGACTGAGCGTTTCGTGATACCCATCCGTTTGAGGCAAGAGTATCCGTAGCCAGTGCAGTGCATGTTTCTTTATAAGCATAATTTATAGGGTCGTTTTCCGCCTCAAATTTAGCTGTAAGAATAACATCTCTATGAAGTCTTATCTGTATGTCGGACATTCCCGAAACAAAACTGTCATTCTCATACCATCCCGCAAATGTATATCCGTCAGCCGGTGTTGCCAAAACGGTAATAAGGCTATTCATTTTTGCTGTTTTTATAAGCCCTTCACTATCCGCAATCGATACGGCACCCTCCGCGCTTTCCGGCGGCATGAGCGTCAATGTCTTATCAGGCAATTCACTCTGTGATGTACTCTTCACAGACATATTTTTTATTCTTGCTGATAAAACAGCGCTTGATGAACCAGAGATATTTAACTGTTCTGCCGATGACGGATTTACCTCTGACGCAACAATTGAGTTCATACCGTCTGCATAATAATCATATTTTACACCTCCTACAGTCAGTTCCTGTGTACCGTAGTCCATATCAAAAACATATGTTATATGCGTCCATTCATTTGCGGGAAATTCTCCTATTTCCGTTCCGCTGCTGTCAAGCAGACTTCCGTTATTTACGCTAAAGCAGTCTATACGCTGTGAATATCCGCTGTTCGGTGTTTTTGTTTTATTTGAAAGCGTAAATTTCATATAGCCTTCCTCATAATATATATCAGCATCCATAACAACCCTGCCGGACTTTACCGCGCTGTCAAAAGAACGGTATAATACATACGAACCTGACGCTGAGCCTTTCTTAAGCCGAGCATAGCCTGTATTATCAGCGCTGTCCTTTTCAAGCACTGCCGATTTTGTTGAGCTGCCGACAAGATACCAGCCGTTATTTCCGCTCAAATCTGAGCCTGTTTTTACTCCGTAATACATAAATGTATCAGGACTTTCTATATTCTCCTTATCTCCAATCAAATAATTATCCGAAACGCTTTCAGGAGTGTAATAATCAGATAGTCTGTAAGTATCAACATCCATTAACTGATTATCTGCCGTAAAGCCCTGAAGCCATATTTTATATGTGCCGCCCTCAGGCAATACTGCGTCATTATTTTCAAATACAAGCGTGAACGTGCCGTTTCCGTTTGTCGCGTCATACTTTGTAGCTGTTGTGGACTGATATGTTCCGATAAGCGCGCCGTCCGAGCTGTAAATATCCGCAATTGCCACCGCATACGGTATATCCTTTTTATCAAAGCCTGTATAATGCTCAATTCTTGCAGTAATATTTTTTAATAGACCGTTGTCAAATAACGCATTCTTTACAGCCGCCTCATAACCGTCATATTCTTCATATACAGGAGTCGGATAATATGAATTAGGTACCTTGCCTGCCTTTATGACGTCTTCCGAAACGACATATGGCGTCTGTTCTCTCATACCTTTTACTAAATCCGCAAGTACCGCCGCCTGGACATCCTCATTAGTCTCCGCAATCCTCTTTGCTTCTGTAAAGAAAATATACGCCGCATTATCCGCGCCAGCTTCATTAATGTGAGTTGTATCAATTCCGCTGTTCTTATATCTGTAATAATAATATACACTGTCATTTTCATATACATCTCTCTGACGTATTTCCTTCACCCTCTTAGTTATACTGTTTAAGAATTCAATCCATCCCGCATTTATGTCAACAAACGCAATATCTGCGGCTCCGTCGGCTATTTTAGCGTCAACAAATTCTTTTCCAGCAGAAGAATAGGCGTTAAGCGTTGCCGTCCACTTTCCAGTCTGCGAGTCAAACTGCTTTGTCTGACACCGGTCAATAGGACCGACTACTATCATTTTAACACCCGCAGCATGACAATCCTTATAATATCTTTCAAGATTTGTTTTATATCCGTCTGTACTTGTATCATTATGTCCGTATTCAACATACAGATAATCGCCTTCTTTAAAGGCTGCTTTCGCGCAGGCATAATGACTTGTGTCACCGGATGAAAGACCTCCGTCGCCCTGATTGGACATCGCAATATCTGAAGGCAAATATTTTGTCAGCCCCTGACCTACACCCGCAAGACTTGCGAGATTGAAATACGGAAAATTGGTCGGCTGGTCGCAGCCTGTTGAATCAGATAAAATCCACATTGTTTTTCCTGTCGTCTTTGTTACCTCCATAGACGCAATAGCCGCGTTTTTACCCGCAGCCTCTATGCTTAATGTGTCATCTCTATACTGTCCGTTTAAGGCTTTCCAGTAATAGGTTTCAACATCAACATTAAATTCATGCTCAAGTGTACCGCCGGCAGGAATTTCAGCATTAGTCAAAAGCTGATGCCTGCGTTCTGTAAACAAAGACACAACAGCCGGTTCTGTTTGACTTGCGTTTACAAGAGTGACCTTTACATGATAATAGCCTCCATTCTCAACAGACATTGTAAAACGTATTGGATACTGAGGGTCAGTTACAGCTACAAAATCATTATTCGGAGCTTCACCGGTTCTGTTACCGTCAGCAAGAATAATTTTCTGACCCCGCACCATTCTGAAGCCGTCCATATATTCTCCGCCTGTAAGCTTATAATCATCTTCTTTAATTCCTATAAAGCCATATGTAAGCTCATTTGTAAAGCTCGTATTACTGCTTACGCCTATATATCCGTCCTCCGTATCAGCTCCGAAATCAAATTTCCACTCTCCGGCAGTATTGTCATATTCAACGGGAACCTCTGTTGGTTTCACATCAGGACTTACTGTTGGAATGTCTGTCGGAGCAGATGTGGGAGTGACCGTAGGACTTATGGTGACATCTGGCGTCGGCGTCACCTCAGACGGCGGAGCAGACGTAGGAATCAAAGTCGGGCTTGCTGTAGGAGCATTCGTTGGCACCGATGCAGGAGTAGCCGTTGGACTTGCCGCAGGCATTTCTGTCGGTCTCTCTGTTGGCTCCGATGAATCTGTCTTTATCAGCTTAACCTGTACAATTTTTGATTCAGTTGCCTGCGACAGCTCTAATTCATCCGTCACATCCGCATATCCGTCTGCTGTTACACTATATGAATACAAACCGTCACACAAATGATATGTTCCGTCATTTTCCGCATTAATTATTGTATCAAATTTTTTATCGGTCAATTTAACAGCCGCATTTTCAATGCTGTTTCCGCTGCTATCTTTTATATCAAATACAATATTATAGCTCGGAGCCGTTATCTGAGCTATTGACATATTACCCACATAACAGCTTCTTCCTGCCGCGTCATAGGTTGATGAGAAATTAAGAGCGGACACATCATATGATGAACCCTCAGGAAATTTACCTGTGTATGTGCTTTCTCCCTCTTTATTTTTAATATTAAGAATAATTGTGTTTGCGTCAGTGTCTAATATTAATGTAAATGTTGAATATCCGTTATTTAAAGCCGAATTATCTGTCTTGCTAAGCTTTATTCCGTCCTTATCGGACAGTCCGCTCTTTACCTCGGCGCCGCCGATTTTAATGCTTCCCAGTGATGAATATATATTTATATGAGTACTGACAAGCTCCTTACCATTTGAGTCTGTTACAGAATAGTCCATATATTTGCCTGTAAGCTTACCATATGCAATATTGGATACAACAATCGTTTTTCTGCCCTGAACAGCCGTAACCGGTTTACTTAAGGTTACTTTCATTTTGCCGGACGGCTTTGCTGATGTCATTTTAACCGCTTTATTTTCAGCGTCATATACAGTGTTTCCGCTGATAACAGGGACATCATTACCGCTTGACGCGGTTATGTCAGACACAAAATCCCAATTATATAACTCGGCGCTTATTTCTTCATTATCAGTAGTTATATTCTGTGCAGTATAGGCTTTTTCATTTACGACTATTCCCTCATTTGCCACACCGATATTAACATCATATGTGCCGCTTAGAATACCGGTCCTAATTGCTTTAAAAGTATGTTCATCAACAGTTTCCTGTCTGATATAAATTGTTTCATCATCATTGATGTCACTTATACGGCATATCGCCTCTCTGCCGGTAAAGCTGTCCAAACCGGATTTTATCTGTATAACACCGTTATCATATGACGCGGCAAGCGATATGTTATCGGTATTAATAAAATATGACGGTGAAAGAGCATTCAGATTTTCATTGTTGTCATAAACTATAGCCTGAAGCTCTGCCGCTTTCGCAGGCACTTCAAAATTTACAGGTACATTTACTTTTTCATTTATTTGATACGATGAAAAATCATGTATAACCGTGTTTTCATCAAGCATTGCGCCGTCAGCGTCATATGCGGCAACTGTTATCAAAGCAGAGGAAAGATTATCAAGTTTAATAATATTAACCTCGGATACTGACACCCCATCATTTTCTGACGCTTCACCGTAAGTTTTTGTAAGCGGTATCATTTCCTTAAGAGATGACCATACCATTCCCTTAACTATTTCATCAGCTGCAGGCTCCACAGCCTGACTGAAAATATAAGCTCCGTTTTCATAATGATTTGAGCTTTGTATTTTAGAAAGAACGCCTTTTTTATAAACCGCTATAACTGCCGTACCTCCGTTTTCAGGTGTTACAAGATACGGTTTATTACCCGTCACAACACCAAATGTCCCGCTTTCAAGCGTCATGCCGACCGTATGCAGCTTTGGTGAAAACAGCGCCTTTATATCTCCTGTAATTTCTGTTGAGGCATGTTTTGTTTCCGGCATTTCCATCGGCTGATTATTATATGTAGTATTATAGCTTTCAGGGGCGCCGTAAAACGACTCATATTTTTCACCTGTTGTTATTACAATTTTATCTATAACAACACCAGCGTCAATACCGTACAGTCTAATTTTATGAATACCCTTTTCTGTTACATTAACTGTTGACATCAGTACTTCAATATTATTTAAAATACTTTTTCCCCATCTGTCTGTTCCTGACGAATTATTATAGTATGTATTATTACCCTTTAATACCTCCGGAGCGTTATCATCAATCCCCAGCGCAAAATTTACTGTGCCTCTTTCATTTAATGTAGGCATACGGTATATATCAACATTAAATGCGCCGGCACTTTCAAAATTCACATCATATTCAAGATAAGCGCTGTTGTCTGTAATACCTTCAGCCGTATCAGGCATAAATTTCATACTTGTGCCGCTTCTGCCAAAATCATCCTGTTCAATCCATTCATATCCGGCGCTTTCAACACTATTTGTGAAATGCTCCGCTTCCATGGAAACATATCCGTTAGCTTCAGCATATGTTTTTTCAGGAAGCTCTTTTATATCATTATTTAGCTTTACTTCGATTATTTCAGACTGCACGGCGATTCCGCCTATACAGCGAGTAACCGTAATATCCGTGTTGCTGATACCGTTCGGAGCCTTATCCCAGTCAATGCCCACATATATCCTGTCATCATCATACACCGTTCCGCCTTGTTTATCAAATACAATCCAGTCAGCATCCGATTTTATTTTCCATTCAAATGAAAACGTTCCGCAATTAAAAATATCAATAAAACGAACATCCCTTGTATATCCCGAAAACTCAAGCACAGATTTTTCTGTTATATCCTGCTGATTTTCAACCGACACTCCCATCTTGGTATACGAAAGAGTATCAACTTCTTCCACAACGGCCGTACTGTTATCACTTTTCCAATTCCGCATTATATCCCATGAGCCGCTTTCCTTCTTTTGAAACGGATTTACAATGTTATTCCATTTTCCGCCAAGCATTGTATTATACTCATTTATATCGTCAGTTATTTTTGCCCACGCGGCTTCTGACTTCGCCGCATATTTATTTACGCACGCGCCGCGGCTCTGAGCCTTATATAATAATGATTTATCCGCATTTACAAAGGTATGTATTATATTATTTGCTGACCTTACCGCGTATAGCTGCAATTCATAAAAAGCGCTCTGTTTATTGTCAGGCAATAAATTATATAACGCTTCACTGCGCTTTAGCAGACTTTCATACTTATCCGCAGTAATTTGTCCTTCATCACCGTAATTTGTAACAGAATACACGCCCTGAGTCATAAAATCAGGACGGCGGGAATTAGCTAATTCAAGAAAACCTCGTTGAATGTCCGCATACTCTACCGCCTGTTCTCTTGTAAAGCCAAAATAACGCTCGGCATTATCTGTTACATATTCCTTTACAGTTGTATTCCGTGTCCTTTCAATATTTCTGCCCAAATCAAGAAAATATTCAGTTTGATTTTCAAACTGCTTCAAAGGTCCTACATTCAGTACCCATACAGTATCCGCTCCGCTGTCATATGCCTTTGTCATTTCCTCCTTAATAAGTCCCAGCTGTGTTCCGCCGTTCCAAATTATACTTGAAGGTCTGCCGAAATAGCTTACATGATAATACATGCCGCCTCCGCCGCTTCGTTCACGTTCTGCCGCGTTTGAGCTTTGACGTATATGACCGTAATTGTCATTTGTCCACATAATAGTAACATCATCCGGAACATGAAGTCCAGCGTTATACAAAGGCAAAATCTCCTTATACGGAATAAATGTCTGCGGAATTTCATCGGCGGGTTTTCCGATTTCTTCAGACAATATTTCACGCTGTTTTGCTATGATTTCCTCAAGCAACGCGATTTTCTCCGCGTCGGTTTTCGCGTTTACCGGATTCCATACTCCGTCATGCACACCTCGCATGCCAATGGTAAAATTACTCTCATAATCCTTATTTTCCCGTACGCGTTCACGCCAGTAAGCCTCCACAAATTCTTTATTACAAACAGGATTTCCGTCCTTGTCTTTATCTGTATAGTCATACGCAACCTCGGCGTTTAAGCTGCCGTCCTTAAACATATATAGATTTTTGTCAGGATTCTCTTTTATCCAGCGCTTCTGAAATTCCAAAAGCTCGCCCATATTATTGCGTAGAAGCATTTCACAATGAGATGTACCCATCACAATGCCATACTCATCCGCTATTCTCGCATTTTCTGGATTTACATTAAATGCCTGAGTGTATTCATGCATTGCAGGCCATAAATAATTTGCTTTCAATCTCAAAAGCAGTTCAAAAACCTTTTTATAGGTTTCGGTATTAATGCCAACATCACCGTCAAGCGATTTAGCCCAATTCCACAAATTGTATTCCTGATTTAAAAATATACCTCTGTATTTTACGCTTGACGCGCCCTCAGTATAGCCGTTTTCAGGAAGGCTCACATATATCTCGTCACAATGCGACGGCGTTACATCCGCCCACCATTCCCATGGTGATACTCCCATTTTTTCCGACAAATCATATATACCATAAATAGTACCTCTCTTATCGGCACCAGCAATAACAAGAATGCCGTCAATATTTTGTATTGTAAATGCTTCCCACTGATTTTCAATTTCAGAAACGTCCAGTCTGTTTTCCACTATCAGGTTATCTATAGCGTTTGATTTACCTATCGTGCCTATAATAATATCCGCGTCTGCTACGCTATCTGTAATATTTGCCGTCACATCAGTAACTGCTTTAATGTCCGACTTTAAATCATCCGCCGCGCGGACAACGCCCGCAAAATCTTCTGTGTCAACATAAATTACTGGTGTTTTTAACCGCGACGCGATTAATATATCCCCCGACACGGAGCTGACATATCCCGAAACAGTATTATTTACCGATTCAGAATTATCTATCTCCGCATACGCGGGAATAAAAGAGAGAGCCATTGTCAGAACGATAATTAATGAAATTATTTTTTTCATATTAAACACCCCCGTATTTTGAGAATATATCCTTAACTGTATCATAAGCCATTTTAGGCCTGCGGTATTCATCAACAATACCCTTGTTATTGTGACATCGAGCGCGAGTCGCAAACCACTCGCCCTCCTCTGTAACACGGCAGTCCGCAAACTGCCATATAAACACACCGCAGATTCTATCATCAGTCATATATACTTCAAGATTATCACGGATTAAATCCGATTGTCTTTCCTCGCTCCACTTACAGCGTGAACGGTCACGATAACCATAAACCGCAGCCGCTCCAAGCTCGCTTACAATTATAGGTTTACTGTCCCCGCCGCTGTTTTTTATCCATTCGATTTCCTGCTCATTTCTTTCGTCGATAGGACAATCCTTATACCATCCCGAATACATATTAAATGAAACAATATCCGGAAGGTCAAGACATATATCCGTAAAATGACGGCAGGTAGCCGACGTTACAGGACGTGATAAATCCATAGCTTTTATCTGCTCATATTGTTTTTTATACATACGGCGTCCCTCGTCAGTCTCAGCGGCACATTCGTTTAAAATGCCCCAAATCAAAATTGACGGATGATTATAATGATGTTCAATCATTTCCTCTATACAATCCTCACATTGACGTTCAAAATTTGGATTCTGCATATCCTCCAGTTTAAGTCCGCGCGCGTGATTTTCCTCCCACACGAAAATACCGCGTTCATCGCACAAATCAAGGAAACGCTCGTCATTAGGATAGTGACATGTTCTTACCGCATTTGCGTTCATATCCCGCATTAAGTCCACATCCTGAACCATATGCTGTAATGTCATGGCACAGCCGTCAACAGCATAATCCTCATGACGGTTAAAGCCCTTTATATAAACAGGCGCGCCGTTTAAATATATTTTAGTGTCCCTTACCTCGACTGTACGGAATCCCACACGCTCTATTAAATCGTCAACAGGCTCTCCGTTTACAGACAACACTGTATTCAGCATATATAAATTCGGTTCCTGACCTGACCACGCCTTTACTCCGTTAAATTCCTGCTCAAATATTACCGTTTCTTCGCTATTGACACTAACCTCACAGCTCATATCATAATCCCCAAGCTTGCTTTTAACGCCTACATTCACTGGATTATCCGAAAGAGAACAGATTTTAACCTCAATCCTGGCATTCCATTTTCCATTTTTCATATAAGGTGTGAAATGAACATTTTTTATGTACACGCTATTAATCATCTCCAGCGCGACAGGACGCGTAATACCGCCATAGGTATAATAATCATTTGGAATATGCAGAGCGCTGTGCTCACCAAAGGTATTATCCACATCTACTTTTAATTCATGCATACCGTTCGAAACATTTTTTACAACAACAGAAAAAGGAGTAAACGCATTATAGTGATGAGCAATCTTCTCTCCGTCAAAATACACGTCAGCCGTATGACTTACTCCCTTGAATTCAAGACGGATATTTCCGTTCTGCTTTATATAGATTTTCTTTTTATACATTCCTTTCCCTCTGTGCCGCATAAAATCCGGATGCTGTTCCCAGCATGCCGGAACAGGCAACTGATATTCCCTGTCAATACCTTCCATTTTAAAATCCCACATTCCGTCCAGCTCATATGACTGCCTTATGTAATGAGTGTCAAATAATCTAATCATTTTACCGTCCCTCCGTTTTATTGTCCCTTATTGTTACATTCTTTATTTTTATATTTTGCGTATTACTGAATTCAACAGCATTCTCGGCAGTAATATCAATATTTTCAAGCGTTATATTTTTTAATTTATGTTCAGGCAAACCCTTAATCTGTATACCTGTTTTCGCGTTTCTTCCTCTTACATTCCGTATCTCAATATTACAAAAATCGGACGGCGTGCTTGTCTTTGGCACAACAGTACTGAATTCATAAAACATATTTATCTGAATTGCCTGTTCAGTCACATCACTGATTTCCATATTGCAAAATTTCGCGCCGTCTACATAACCGCCGCGGCCGCGCATTGACTTAAGGCGTATCCCCTGCATTGTACCGCTGATTTTACAGTCATGCGCATATATATTTTTAACTCCGCCCGATATTGCGCTCCCTATAACTACCGCGCCGTGACCGCCTGACATAGTACAATCGCGTATTTCAATATTTTCACATGGATGGTTAACTCTCCAGCCGTCCTCATTCATTCCCGAATTTATGGCTATACAGTCATCGCCAGTATCAAATGTGCAGCTTTCAATCAAAACATCCCTGCACGAGTCAGGATTAAGTCCGTCCGTATTCGGACCTTTTGTTAACACATTCACATTTCTAACCGTAACATTTTCACAATATACCGGATGAATTGTCCACTGCGGACCGTCCTTAACTGTAAACCCTTCAAGCAGTACGTTTTTACAGTTTACCGGCTGTATAAATGATGGCCGAAGAGCCGCGTTTTCTGTTCCGAATATCCTGCTTTCTACCGGTATTCCGTTAAGCTCGGCATAGCATAATTCCTCCGCCGCTCTCTGCTGCTTCTCTTTCCAGTGCCACCACGACTGTCCTCCGCCAATAAGCGTTCCCTTACCTGTTACTGCAATATTTTCACAGCCATTGGCATAGATAAGAGGAGAATAATTATAGCATTCCATACCTTCCCAGCGCGTAAATACAATTGGAAGATAATCTGACGGATTACCGCTGAATTCAATTACCGCGCCATCCTCAAGATACAAATTGATATTGCTCTTTAAATGAATCGCTCCTGACTTCCACTTACCTCTGGGAACAACAACCGTTCCGCCGCCCGCTTCATCGCAGGCATTAACGGCCTCCTGTATTTCAGACTTCCCGTATTTTTTAAAATCACTGATATAAAATATATTTATCAGTGAATATGGAGCTGTTTTCAAAACACGTTCCATTTTAATTCTCCTTATAAAATTTAGAAATATTTTCACCTACTGTTTTCCCAACTGCGTTATAGGTACTCTGATTATAGTGATATTTATCTTTCATATCATTCCTATATGGCTCAAAGCTTCCCGCAAGCACAAAATCCGCATCACTGCCGCAAAGAGTGGCTTGCGCGTTACGGATAATTCCGTAACGCGTATCCATTGTACCGCCGTCTCGGTAATGTCCGATTTGTACCATAAAACATTTTTCAGCGCCATGCTGTTTAAACATGTTAAACAGCGCCTTTGTATTTACTGTGTAAGTATCGGCTGAAACATTATTGTCTCCATCGCTCTCACCCTGACACCATACAACAAATATTCTACCTATTTTTATATTACTTGCTTCAAGAAATTTTTTGGCGTCATCAAGTCTTTGCACCGCGTCACTTATGTATCTGCTTTTCCATTCGCTTGTACTCGTTCCCCCTATTGACACTGATACCGCCACAAGCTGTCTGCCCGTCTGTCTGTAATACTCGTCAACTGTGGCGCTTACCATACTGCCGGTGCGCTTTGTTGTACCATCGCTGTTAAAATCTGTAATTGCTCCTGCTCTGTCCTCACCCAGACCGAACGGTTCTGTAACAGGCACAAGCGTCAGTGGATTGCTTACAGACTTATATTCAAAACCAGCATTAACATCACATACAACTGACGCGGCCGCATCTCCTCGTCCCGACATGTTCGACTGTCCGGCAAAGACCGCTAAATCTACCGTATCATTTACATTATCCGGAAGTGTGTATACAGGTCTTGATAACACCTCATTAAGTTTTTTCGAAACAACCGGAATATAAAACTCTCTGCATGCGCTTACATTTGGATGCGAACCCGCGCCGTTAATTATATACTGCTGCATATGCCCATAGCCGCGCGTATCAAGATTTGTATCATTAAATATATCAGCGGTATAAACACCCCATCTGCCGCATATTTCAAGTGATAATTCTCTCAGCTTACACTGAGTATTCCAGTCTCTTCCTCCCGATTTATGTATTGTCACAAATACTATCGGTGTATCAGGCCATTTCTTTTTCATTTCATAAATAATTTTTTCAAATCCGCCGCAGAATGTCGAGGTATCAAAGCTGTCAGCTTCACTGCCCTTGATTTCACCCAAATGCTCCCAGATATTAATATGAGCGCCGTTTGAATTAAAGCTGTCTGTAGCTTTATCTCCATACGCGTCATTGGTATAACCATCAAAAACAATAATATCCGGAGCCTGCGAAGAAGCGCCTTTAATCTGATTTATAATATAGTTATCCTTTGTTTCCTCCTCTGGATCCTCCTTTGAATAACTGTCAGTCGTTACAACAGTCGCGCCGTTTTTGGCAAGCATATTTAATTCCATACCGTAGTCATCAGCTATAAGGCGCATAAACGACTGTTTCGGCGCATTATGTCCGTACACTATACTGTCTCCAAACGCATAAACAGTTTTTCCGTTCAGCGCGTCATACGAATAATCAATATTTATATCCTCTACATAAATCTTATCTGCCGCTCCGAATATAGGCTTCATATCCTCCGTCCAGTTAAACAGCCGTATATACGCGCCACTCTCGTATGTTATCGGAAATATCATGTTCTGCGGTATATCCTCTTCACCTGCGCGTCTTACGCAAAGTATACTGCCGTCCTTTTTATACATTGCCGCGTACACAACCCCTTTTGTATGCGCCATAACTGTTATTTTAATATTTTCGTTATCCCCCGATACTGAACCCATCCCCGTAAAGTGAACAAATAAAATAATAAAAATTTTTGATATATTTTGATGCGTTAATATGTATATTTATTTATGATGCTTTATTTAGATATTTATGATATTCCATCGGTGTCATACAGTTTAATCTTTCCTGATATCTGTTATTATTGTAATATTGAATAAATTCTGCTATTGCTGATTCTAAATCGCTGTAATTATCAAATTTATTCAAATAATACATCTCCGTTTTTATTATCCCCCAAAAGCCTTCCATAGGACCATTATCTATACATTTCCCTACACGAGACATACTTCTTATCATTCCGGCTTCTTTAATCATATTTACAAACGCAGGACTAGTATACTGAAATCCTCTGTCACTATGAAATATTGGATGAGCTTCCGGATTTTCTGCAACTGCTGTTTTAAATGTCTTAAATACCAGCTCATTATTATTTCTGTCACCTAATTCCCATGCTACTATATGATTATCTCCTAAGTCAAGTATAGCGCTTAAATATGCTTTACTATTAACACCGTATTTAAATTCAGTAACATCTGTAAGCCATTTCTCATTATATGTATTAGCATTGAACTTACGATTAAGTATATTCTCTGCTGCCTGTTCTTTAGACGAACGAACAGTGCATGAATGTCTGTTTCTGCGTATTACAGAGTATATTCCTATTTCTCGCATTATTCGTCTGATTCGTTTATGATTAAATTTCGTACCATATTTTCTATTTATGAATATCATCATTCGACGACTTCCAAGTGTTCCGTTATGATATTCTTGCATTATTTTTATTTTTTCAGCTAAATCCTCGTTTGTTAATTGTCTTTGACTGGGTTTACGATTTAACCATTTGTAGTATGATGAACGAGAAATATTTATTTTATCACATAATGTACTTATCGAATATTGATGTTCTTCATGCAATTCCTTAACAGTGATAAATTTGTATTCCAATTTTACTCCGCTCAGTACCGCCTCCTTTCTACCTCCTGCAATTTTTTTATTATTCGATTCTCTAACTCCAGTTCGGCATTTTTTGCTGCCAGTTTTCTGTTCTCAATACGAAGCTTGTCCAGTTCAGTCAACTCATTCTCCGGTTTTGCTTTGCCTCTGCGATCTATTAACCCATCTAATCCTTTTGCTTCATATTTTTTAACCCATGAATATATTTGTTGATATGATACTTTATATTTGTCCATGGCTGCATAATAGTCTTTGTTATTAGCAATACAAAACAGCACTATTTCATTTTTTTCTTCAAGTGTAACCTTACGTCCCTTAGTCATAAGTTTTTGCCTCTTTTCTCTTGAGTCTGAATTTATATGACTATTATACACCTCAATCCATCGGTTGAGAAGGGATTTTGAATAAATTTTATATTTTTTACAAACATCATAGAGTGAATATGTTCCGGAAAGATAATCTTTAACCGCCATAAGTTTAATATCTTCATTCCATTTATTATGTCTGCTGTCATGACAAAGTCCGTCAACTCCCATAGATTGATAAATATGCCACCAATCTCTTACTGTATATTTGCTTGCATTAATTTGAGCCGCTATTGTTGCCCAGCTACCCTCATTTCTTTCATATGCCATTACTGCATTAATCTTTGTTTCTAAATCAAATTTTTTTGACGACATATTTTCCTCCTCAGTGTTTTGTTATTTACTGTGTCTACTCTTTGGGGATTATATCATATTGCGAGTTCAGCCGTGTTGGTTGTGTTGGTTGCCCTATGGCTGGTAAGGGTAGTAGATATGCAGAGTTTAGGAGATACCCAAAATATGAGCAGATGTATATACATGCTTTTGAGCGTATGCTTGAACTGCGAAAAGCGAATGAAAAGGATGTAAACGGTAGTCGTATATGGCAAAGCGGATATGATGTGTTTCGTTGGTGGATGAAAGAAGATTTTACACAATATGAATTTACCGACAAAGATTTCGAGTAGATAGACAATGAATAAATCAAAGTTATTAGTCGCGGCAAAGCCCATATTGTTTAACAGGTCAGGATGGAGGAGTGATACATAATGGCGGTATGCAGGATATGCGGAGCGGAATTTACAAAAACAAGCAGCAGCGCTGAAGGTATATGTAATAATGACGGGTGCTGGAAAAAGGCGTGGAATGACGCTGTAGCTCCGTTTAGCAGAGGAAAGAAAAGGGCGGTTACAGTGCGTATAAACCACCGAACTACAGCATATGAAAAAGCACGTATAATACAGCTGTTTAAAAGCGGCAGA
>CAJUFV010000006.1 GCA_910585795.1 uncultured Clostridia bacterium
ACGGACTTGTCTACGGACGGATGTCCAAGGAGGAATACGTCAGACCTTGCACTCTCATTATAGCAGTTTAAGCAACAAGATGGATATATACACGACTGGTTGTCGTGTGATTTACCCATAAATTTATTATAGTAGGAGGAAAAATTATAATGCCGATTAAATACGTGCCGTTTGTTCCGGAACCGATAGAAGGACAGGCAGTTCTCCAGAATTTCAACCGAATATTGAAATATAAAGGTTCTGATGAAGCAAATATGATTTTAGAAAGAGGTATGCCCTTATATGAATTAGAAAAACAGGAAACAGTAGGCGAAAATCCTAACGGCAATATGGTTATACGCGGTGAGTGTGTGTCCGCTTGCGCTTATCTGAAAGAAAAAGGTATTCAAGCAGACCTTGTTTACATAGACCCGCCGTTTGCAAGCGGTGCAGATTACGCTAAAAAGGTTTATATACGCCGTAATCCGAAGGTGGCTGAGGCCGTTGCTAAAGCTGAAGAAGAATTAAATATTGACGAGCTAAAAGCATTTGAAGAAAAAATGTACGGTGATATATGGGAAAAAGAAAAATATCTTAACTGGATGTATGAAAACTTAATGGCAATAAAATCTATAATGAGTGAAACAGCATCAATTTATGTGCATTTGGATTGGCATATTGGACATTATGTAAAAATATTACTTGACGAGATTTTTGGCGAGGATAATTTTAGAAATGAAATTGTTTGGCAAAAAATAAAGGCAGCAAAAAAACAAGCAGATACATACGGAAATGTTCATGATAGTATTTTTTATTATTCTTTGAATCCATATAATTATTTTCATAATAAACAGTATAAAGAATATTCAAAAGATTTAATTGAATCTCATTATAATCGTAAAGATGAAAATGGACGCGCTTATACTGATGATAGCTTTACGCAAACAGGACAAGGTCCTGCAAGAGATTTTGGTGAATATGGGATTCTTGAGCCACCATCAGGTAAACACTGGATTTGGTCACAAGAGAAGATTAATGAGGGCTTGAAGAACGGAATGATTATTTTCACTTCAAATGGTACACCTAGAGTAAAACGTTATCTTGATGAAAGAGCAGGAATTGCTATAAGCGATATTTGGACAGACATTTTTCCTGTAAACTCACAGGCAATAGAAGCAGAAGATTATGCAACTCAAAAACCTGAAACATTACTTGATAGAATTATAAAAGCATCATCAAATGAGAACATGGTTGTAGCTGATTTCTTTGGCGGCAGTGGTGTTACGGCGGCAGTCGCAAATAAGCTGGGCAGAAAATTTATTCATTGTGATATAGGTATAAACTCAATTCAAACCACGCGCGACCGATTAAAGACTGACGGCGCGGAATTTGATGTTCTTGAAATAAAGGATGGAGTACAGCTTTACCGTAACCCTGTGCAAACTATGGATAAAATAAAATCATTGATTCCCGGACTGAAAAATGAAGATTCCCTTGACGAGTTCTGGGAAGGCGCCATCTCAGACAGTAAGTACGGAACAGTGCCTGTTTATGTGCCTAATTTAATGGATAGCTCTACAAAATTACTTGATAAAGTGTTAATGAACCGCATAATTTATCATGCGATTCCTGACCTTGACGATTATGTCAAAAAAGTCATTGTTACTATGTTGATATTACAAGTGAAAAAGAAATACAGAAATTCATTGAAGAAGATGACAGTACAATGGTAGAAATTGAACTGCGTGATTTAAAAACGATATTAGATGATGTTGTCGCGGAGGACTATGCCGAGTTTCATATTGCTGAAACCAAAGAAGATTTATTACAAGGATATAATACTGTTATTGATAATTTTGTAAGCGACCGCGTTAACCAAAAAATCATTGAATTTAATGAAAAGGCGTTTAAAAATTCATCAGAAAAGAAGCCGTATAATCCTATTGAAATAAGTGAGAATGGCTTAGAGTTAATTGAATTTTTAAGCCTTGATTGCACCGCTGACAAAGGTGAATGGCATTCGGACAGTGAAACTAAAATTGATAAAAATGGATATGTCATAGAAAACGGACAAAAAACAAAGGAGTTTTGGAACGGAAAAATATATAGCGAAAAACGACCATTGCGATTAAAAATTCGTAATATTTGTGGTGATGAAACCGTGTGGAATATATAGCATTACAAAGGATAACGGGGAATCTGACAATTTTTGAAAAAATGTAAAGCAAATCAATAATTTAAAATATTATGTATTGTTTTCCTGACGGGAAAGTATAACCGCGAGCATATCACCAAGAGCTACAAGGTTGGCGGAAAGAATAGCTATTTCTTCCTTTGTCAAGTGTTCTGTTAACTGACAGGCTATAGCGGATAAAAGAAATAAATCCGGACACACAATAAGCACCTCTTTTTATATTATGATATGAGAAATAGTTTCACCTAGAAGAAAGGATAATTTATATATATGTATGACGGGAAAAAATCCCGTCTAAGAATAGCATAGAATTAACAGCAGCAATTATTTCTACAGCAATTATTTCTACAGCTTCTATTTCTGCAATTTCTGTTTCTATTGCGTCTTCTACAGCAACAGCAGCATCTATTCATAAATATCATCCTTTCATAATAAAATCCCTCATAGAGGCTATTAATATATTATGAATAAAGTAATGATTGTGTGTATAAATACAGATATTTAAGAGGTATCGGATAAAGGATGTGAACCAAGGCGCGTGCTGATAGGGCGGGATATTATAATTTACATTCCATCTGACAGTCATACGGTTCTGCCTCAACATGCTTTAAATTATATATCTGAGCCTCAGTACATCCCATAGCTTTATAAAATGCCTGGGTTTCAACAGCGGAATGGGCTGATATGTATAGCTTTTGCGCGCCTTTACTTTTTGCCCATTCTTTTGCCGCTTCAAAAAGCGTCTTGCCTATACCATGACCGCGCATATCTGATGATACATGAATACTGGACAGGTCAATATATTTTTGTTTTTCATTGAATAAATCAGGTTCGACAGATACAAACCCCTTTAATTTATTATCCTGAAAGGCTGCGTATACAAATCCGCCGGAGGCAGCGGTATTTTTTAAGCAGGAAATCAGTGTTTGATAATCAGCTTCAGACCAGTCATCTATGAATGGGTCATCTTTAATTATCCATTTGTTATTTTCTTTTCTTCTGCATTTTGTTACAATCTGACGTCGTATGAAGCTGTTAAACAACTCTCTGCATATTTCGTCCTCTTGTAAAGCTCTGTAAATAATATTCATTTTATTTCTTTTCTTTCCATTATTTTAAGAATTTCCTCGGCGTATGAATCTGGGGTTCTGCCATGTATAATTTTTATAACATAATCACAGTCCGCGTAAAAGGGCTGTCTCTCATGAAAACGTTTTTTTATATTTTCAAGACTGTCATGCTTTAAAAGAGGTCTTGTTTTTCTGGCCGCTTCAAGTCTGTCCGCAATAACAGAGAAGTCAGGCGACAGATTAAAAATAACACCTGATTTTCTAAGCGCTGTCATATTAGCTTTTTTCAGTACAGCGCCGCCGCCTGTAGAAATGACCATATTATTAAGATTGGCGGCTTCGGCAATAATTTCACATTCAATTTTTCTAAAATATTCTTCGCCGTATTTATCAAAAATTTCATTTATAGTCATTCGCATTTTATTTACAATCATATCATCAGTGTCGGCCAGCTTGTATGCGGAAAGTCTGGCAATGGATTTGCTTATCTCCGTTTTTCCTGACGCCATAAAGCCGGTAAGAACTATATTCATCGTCTAAACACCTCTTTTTTTATCCGCTCGCCCATATCGTCGGGAAGCTTTATATCAGTAAACAGCTCATAGGCAATAATTCCCTGATATATAAGCATTCCAAGACCATTTAAAGTTCTTGCGCCTTTTTTTCGTGCTTCATTAAGGAAAAGCGTTTCGTCAGGATTGTAAATCATATCAATTACAGCAGTATTTTTATTAATGAATGATAAATCCTGTATTTCATCAATACTGTCGATAGGCAGGATATTTTCCTGAGGCTCCATGCCCGCCGAGGTAGTATTAATGACAATATCAAAGTCAAGCGAGGTAATTTCTGAGGCAATATGAAAATTTTTTACAGTCATTATATCACGCGCGATAGCTTCGGCTTTGTTTTTTGTACGGTTTACGATTGTTATTGCTGCCGCTTCATGCTCTATAAGCTTTATAACCACTGGACGCACAACGCCTCCGGCTCCGATTATAAGAATTTTACTTCCTTTAATTTGTATATTCGCTTTTAATAGTGACATACAAAATCCATCTGCGTCAGTATTGTAGCCACAGAGCCTGCCGTCACGATTAACAACAGTATTTACCGAGCCAAGCTCCTTTGCGGTATCTGATATGTAATCAAGATATTGCATTACGTTAATCTTATGGGGCGCGGTTACATTTATTCCTTTTATATTAAGAGCGCGTATTCCGTCAATTGCGGCGGCAAGATTTTTCGGTGGTACGCACCACGCACTGTATATATAGTTGCTATGTATTGTATCGGATATAAAATTGTGCATTCCCGGCGAGAAGGTATGCTCAATTGGATATCCGATTATACCAAGCTGTTGAGTATGTCCGTCTATTTCAAACATTTTTGTTTCTCCGTTCATTTTTAAAAATAGTATAGCATATTTTTTTTGTTTTGAACAGAGAAAATGGTAAAAAATTATTTTTTGGGTTTAGAGCGGAATATAATAGAAACGAGAAAACCAAAAATAAGAGCGGCACATATGCCTCCGGCTCCCGCGGTAAAGCCGCCGGTGAATACGCCCAGAAATCCGTTTTCTGTTACAGCCTTATGCACACCTTTGCAGAGATTATAGCCAAAACCTGTAAGAGGTACAGTTGCGCCTGCTCCGGCATAGTCAACAAGAGGAGCATATATGCCTATAAGCTGTAGAAATACCCCAAGAACAACGAAGGTTACAAGTATTCTTGCAGGTGTAAGCTTTGTTTTATCAATTAAAATCTGACCTGCCGCGCAGATTAATCCGCCTACTATGAACGCTTTAAGAAAAATCATTTTATATACTCCTTTCTTAGTTTTCGATTGCTATAGCGTGCGCTATAGCGGGAATAGTTTCACCCTGCTGTATAATCATTGGATTCATTAACGCGCCGGTGGCCATAACGAGTATTTTTTTCAGATTATGCTTTTTAAGCTCTTTATAGATGTATCCGCAGAAAACACTTCCGCAGCATCCGCATCCGCTGCCTCCGGCGTGTACATCCTGTTCCTCTATATTATATATAAGCTTGCCGCAGTCACGATGATTTTCTCTTATGTCATAGCCTTCTCCCAACATAAGCTCCTGAAGTATATCTGAGCCGATGACACCGAGGTCTCCGGTTATAATCATGTCATAATCTTCAGGACGCGTACCTGTATCGTGAAAATGAGCGAGAAGTGTATCTATTGCTGCCGGAGCCATTGCCGCGCCCATATTACCTATATCAGTTACACCTTTATCAATAACTTTTCCTGTTGTTACGTGTGTAATTCTGGGACCGCAGCCCTTTGATGAAAGTACAGCACAGCCTGCGCCTGTTACAGTCCATTGCGCGGATGGAGTACGCTGTCCGCCGTATTCGAGAGGATTTCTGAATTGTCTCTCAGAGGAGCAGAAATGACTGGATGTAAGGCACATAAGATGCTCGGCGTATCCGCCGTCAATGAGCATACTGCCAAGTGAAAGGCTTTCTGTCATTGTTGAACATGCTCCGTATAATCCGAAAAATGGAATATCAAGGTCGCGGACGCTGTAATGCGCTCCCACACATTGATTCAATAAATCTCCTGCAAGTATATAATCTATATCGCCTTGTGCTAAATGGGATTTTTCAAGTGCCAGCATCGCGGTTTGCTTTTGCAGAGTGCTTTCTGATTTTTCCCATGATTTTTCTCCCAGAGTATCGTCTGTCAGCACAGTATCGAAGCTGTCGCGCAGAGGACCCTGACCCTCTTTAATTCCTGCGATAGAAGCAGTTTCCATTATCACAGGCTGATTATCAAGCTTTACAGTCTGTCTCCCTATTCTTTTGCTCATAATCTATCATCTCCTTTTAAAATAATCCGATTATCCAATAAATAAGTCCCGCAATCCATGACGCGAAAATGCCGTAAAGAATAACAGGTCCCGCGATAGTAAATATCTTTGCGCCTACACCAAGTATCATGCCTTCTGTTTTTGCTTCGAGCGCAGGTGACACAACTGAATTTGCGAAGCCGGTAATAGGAACAATAGTTCCGGCTCCTGCGAATTTTGCTATTTTTGGATAAATATCCAGACCCGTAAGCAGTGCGCCTAAAAATATAAGGATAATTGATGTAAAGGTACCTGCGGATTCATCGTCAAGTCCCCATTTTCTTAGGAGTGTTAGTATACACTGACCTATAACGCAGATGATGCCGCCTGAAATAAAGGCTTTAATACAATTTGTAAATAGCTTGGAATTAGGTGTTTTTTTCTTGATATATTCGTTATATTCATTATTGGTCATTTCATGTTTCAAGTTAATCTCTCCTATCTGTAAGTATTTTTTTCTATTGTTTTCAAATTAGGTTTAAAATATGCTGAAATTTGAATAAAAGTCTGTACTCAATTACAAATAATTTTTATATTTATTTTATTGTATTTTTACATTTTTTAATATTTTAAAAATCAGTTCGGAAAAAAGAACGGCTTATATTATAAACCCGTATATTATTAATTTTACGTGCTGATTGAGGGAAAAAAACAACGGCATTTATAGAAATAAATCTCTGTTTTTTTGCTTTACAACGATGTTTTGGTATGATATACTTTTAATATAAAAATGGTAAAGGAGAGAAAAAAATGGGGACAACTAAAGGCGGATTCACGCTTCCCGGAGAGAGCGGCTATGAGGAGCTTACGCTTCAAATGGCAGAAAAATGGGGAGCGGATGTAATCAGAGATTCTGACGGTACAGAGCTTTCACCGGAAATTATAAACGCGGGGTATGGTATTTATTCAACTATCTGTATTATTCGTGACCATAATGAGTGGGCTAAGCAAAATACGGATAAGCTTCAGCAGACATTTTTAATGACAAGTCCGGTTGTCGCGACAGAAAGCAAATTGACAATTGATTTAATGGCTGATTTTTTTAAAGAGCAGTTTAAAATAAACGATTCAAAGGAATCAATGGAGTACTGGCAGGTATTTGACCGTACAACAAATGAAGAAGTCAGTGACTGGTCATATAACAATGGTTCTGTTACAATAAACAGTGTCATTCCATGGCACAAATATACAGTAAATTTTCTTGCGTATAGAATATGGGAGGAAATTTCTATGTATAATCATACGACGAATAACTGGGATAAAGAGCATTTAATGCAGATTGACCCGCGTTATCCTGAAACAAAACAATATATGATTGACTGGCTTAAAAACTGGTGTGAGACACATCCGGCAACAACAGTTGTGCGTTTTACTTCAATGTTCTATAATTTTGTATGGATTTGGGGTTCAAACGAGCGTAACCGTCATTTGTTCTCTGACTGGGCGTCATATGATTTTACAGTATCTCCGCTTGCTCTTAAAGAATTTGAAAAAGAGTATGGATACGCTCTTACTTCAGAGGATTTTATTAATAAGGGAAATCTTCATGCAGGACACAGACCGATTGGCAGAAGAAATCTTGATTGGGGAAAATTTATTAATGATTTTGTTGTTGATTTTGGTAAAAAGCTGGTTGATATAGTACATAGCTATGGTAAAAAAGCGTATGTATTTTATGACGATAGCTGGGTAGGAATTGAACCGTGGTTCCCGACTTTTAAAAATTTTGGTTTTGACGGGCTTATTAAATGTGTATTTAACGGTTTTGAATGCAGACTATGCGCTGGTGTTGACGCTGTTGAAACTCATGAAATACGTTTGCATCCATATTTGTTTCCGGTAGGTCTGGGCGGCGCTCCGACATTTATGGAGGGCGGCAATCCTACGCTTGAGGCAAAGGGCTACTGGAAAAATGTGCGACGCGCGCTTCTGCGTGAAAAAATAGACAGAATAGGTCTTGGAGGGTATTTATCATTGACAATTCCTTTTCCTGATTTCCAGGATTATATAGAAAAAATTTCGGATGAATTCAGGCTTATAAAGGAATTTCATAATGCGGGAAAACCGTATGTGCTGAAACCGAGAATCGCAGTTCTGCATTTCTGGGGTAAGATGCGTTCTTGGACGTGTTCAGGGCATTATCATGAGCACCCCGAAGTTGACCTTATAAATATCAATGAATCGCTTTCAGGTATGCCGTTTGATGTTGAATTTATTTGCTTTGACGAGCTGAAAGAACGCGGTCTGAAGGATTTTGATGTTATTATAAACGCCGGTACGGCAGGCAGTGCATGGTCAGGAGGCGAAAGCTGGAACGATGAGGCTGTTGTTACAGCGCTTACGGAATGGGTATATAACGGCGGTGTGTTTATCGGCGTAAATGAACCTTCAGCTATAGACGGTAATGATACATTCTTTAAGATGGCGCATGTTCTTGGTGTTGACGAGGACAGAGGTGAAAAGATTTGTCACGGCAGATATACCTTTGAAGAGACTGGATGCGCATGTGTTAAAGACAGGGATACCTTTAAGGTAAATAAAGGTATTTATCTGACAGATGCCGAAACAAAGGTTGTTATGGCCAAGGAAGGCGCGCCTTGTATTACAATGCATCCATTTGGCAAGGGCAAGGGTGTTTATATGTCAAGCTTTAAAACTAATGACTGTAACACAAGAACACTTATGGATATTATTCTTAATGCAACAGGAGAAGGTACAGACCAGAATTATATTACAGATAATCTATACTGTGAATGTGCGTATTATCCTGACGGCAGAAAGCTGGTTGTAATAAATAACAGCGATACTGAACAAACAACAACAGTTAAGACAGAGTTTGGCAGTAAGACAATTACATTAAACGCGTTTGATACTCAGATTGTTCAATTATAAATATGGTAAGAATTTATATTTTTAAAGGGCTGATGATTTTAGATATATAGTATATCAAAAAGAGCCTGTTTGACAATTAGCAGGCTCTTTTTGTAAAATTCTTTGTTTTATTAAGTCTTATATATTGCTCAACACAGAATATATGGTAAAATAATAAGAGAAAGAGAGAGAGATTCTTATTATTGGGTAACAAGTCCATATATTCTGAGGTCAGCAATATATAATTTTTTTAT
>CAJUFV010000007.1 GCA_910585795.1 uncultured Clostridia bacterium
GCATTTGTTATAATGTCTGTGTTTTTTAAGCGGATAATTTGTGATATGCCGGCAGAAAAAGACAGCTGCGGTGATTTTTATTCATGAAAATCGCCGCAGTTTTTTCTTTGTTGAGATAAGGGCGGTACCAGTATTAAAATCATATAATAGGAGGAAAAAATGAATAACAAATTGAAAAAAATAGCAGCCTGTTTTCTAGCCTGTATAATGGTGTTTTGTGCAATATCAGCTGTATCAGCTGAGGAACAAACAAGGAATAATGACATATCACACAAAGAAGTGACGGATATTATTGTTTCAGCTTCCGCAGTAAATGGGGACAAGTTTATAGTAAATGAAGAGGAGATAACTGTATCTTCAAATGAAGCTGAGAAATTGGGCTATGATGATTTGCTTACAGATGGAGTATCCGCGCTGGATGTGCTTGTTAAAATGCATGAAATCATTTACGGAAGCCATTTTACGGCGGAGAATGCTAATGACTATTTAAGTATTCCATATGGTTATATATCATGCGTATTCGGTGAAGCGACAAGCAGTGTCGGTTATAGAATTAACGGTATGAGCGCGCAGGGAATATCGGAAGAGCTTTCAGATGGAGGCAGTTTCGAATTATATTTTTATCAGGATACGCAATATTGGTCTGATATATATGTGCGTACGGAAGATATTGAGACTGCCGCGGGAGAACCGATTATCATAAAAGCGGAGAACGGAGGAACTGCTCTTGCCGGAGTACAGCTTGCGTATGTGGATAAATATGATATAATACCTATAGAAGGCGTAATTGCTGACAATGATGGATGTATAAGCATTGCGTTTGACAGGCCTGGAATATATTATGTTACATTGCGGGGAACATTTAATTGTGAAGTGAATGATTACTCAAGCGGTGAAATTGTTATGGTTGACAGCCCGATTATTCCGTCTATTATAAGGATAAGGGTTACACCGCCTGAAAATGAGGTGATGCCAGAGGAAATATATATAAAGACTGCTGAAACAATACAGAGCAGAGAACTCGCGTACGGCTCAGAATGGTCAGTTATGGGACTTGCGAGAGCCGGTTATCAAATACCTGATACATATTATCATTCTGTGATGAATGCTGTAGATTCCGGTATGGTGAGCAAGGCGACTGATATTGAAAAAATTATTATAGCCATCACTGCGTCCGGATATAGGGTAGATGATACACTTCTTGAAAAGCTGTCTTCAGCGTCATTTGTAAAAAAAGGCGGTTTGATGTCATCAATATATGCTTTACTTGCTTTTGACAGCGGCAATTATGATATTCCTGTAAGTGCTGACCAAAATACGCGTGATATCATGATACAGAGTATTATATCCGCACAGAAATCAGACGGAGGCTTTTCTCTGACCTCAAACTGGGACGCGACTGTTGACACAACCGCAATGGCTGTACAGGCATTAGCGAAGTATAGAGGAAGAGAAGATGTTGCTGAGAGTATAGATAAAGCGTTTCAGTTCATTGAAAATAATATTAATGCAGATGAAGATAATTCGCCGGATAAATGTTCAGTTATTGCTCAGGTTATAATAGCCTGTACAGAGCTTAATAAAAATCCTGTTATATATGTTGAGCAAATGCTCAGATATTATGGCGGAAATGGACAATTTACATATAATGGAAAAGAAAATATTATGACTACAATTCAGGCATACTATGCGATGGTGTCATACTATAGATGGATATATGGTGAAAATACTCTGTACGATATGAGTGATGCTTATTATGATATAATAAGCTCAGACGGCCGTACATGTATAATATATGCTCCTTTTAATGGAGAAACAGCTATTGTTAAGGCTGATTATATGTCGCATGTATTGACAGGGATAGATATAATAAATATGAGGTTAATGAAAGGAAAAAATAAAATAGAAATAATTGGCGGAGACAGATTTATGCTATGGGACAGCATAAATAATATGAGACCGTTATGTGAGGTGTATTGCAGATGAAAAAGGTTATTGTAATGCTGATAGCCACAGTAATGTCATTGTTATCTGTTTGTTCTGCTGCCGTTAGAAATACGACTGACGCATATCTTGATAACAATAAACTGATAATTGAGTGTGATTCAATATCGTCTGTGAGCGTAAAGAATGTGCCGGAGCTTTTATTGTTTTTTGATGCAGAAGGAGCTTTGCAGGGAGTGACAAGGCTGGAAAAGCAAGGAGACTGTTATTATTCAGAATTAATAGAAGATTATGCAAAGGTAAAAATGTGGATAGCGCGTAAAGAAAGTGAAAGCAAGTTTTATACATTAAATATTATTGAAAAGCCTGTTTTTACAGCTGAACCTGCTCAGTCACCATCGCCATCTCCTGTTCCCACAGAAGAACCGCAGCCCAATATTGAAGATATAACCTTACTGCCGGAGGAGGAAGAGGAATATTCTTATCATGGAGTATTTTATGAGCAGGAGAAATCAATAAAGCAATGCGGTATATCAATCAGTTGCTTGTCTGCCATTGAATATGAGGATATTGACAAAGAACTGTTGAAATTACTGCCGGAGGATGGAATCATGCTAAAGAATACAGATATAAAAATAACAGATGGTATGACTGTGTATGATGTTCTTGCGGAAGTGGCTGGAGTCAATGGGATAACACTTGATGGTGACAGCAGTTATATTGAGGGAATAAACGGATTATCAGAATTTAGCTGCGGTTCTTTGTCCGGATGGGTATATTCTGTAAATGGTGAATTTCCGTCAGATGCGATTGACAGGTATACAGTTTGTGAAAATGATAAAGTTGAAATAATATATACATGCAATTTAGGAGAGGATGTAAAGTGAGATTGTATATCATCCGATATGTAGGCAGAATTTGGAAAAAACTATTATCATATATATTAGCATTATGTCTTGCGTTTATCGATGTATCTTATGTACTGGCTGATAATAACACATATGAACTTGATAATATTATAGCGGATACTGCTAAGTGTATATATAAAAATGCTGAAAGTCCACAGGTGGGTTCAATAGGCGGCGAATGGGCGATTTTTGGATTAGCAAGAAGCGGATATGATGTACCAGACGAATATTATCAGAATTATTATAAAGCCGTTGAGAAATATGTAATGCAGTGTGAAGGCAGCTTGTCTGAAAGAAAATATACCGAGTATTCAAGACTTATACTTGCATTGACCGCAATTGGCAGAAATCCGGCTGATGTGGTAGGATATAATCTTTTAGTACCGCTCGGAGATTATGAAAACACAATAAAACAGGGATTAAACGGACCTGTATGGGCATTGCTGGCTCTTGACAGCGGCAATTATGAAATGCCGAATAATAGTGAAGCAAAAATACAGGCTTCACGGGTTATGTATATTGACTATATTCTTAAATGTCAGCGCTCTGACGGAGGCTGGTCATTAACGGGAACCGAGTCATTAGACATTATGTCAGATGTGGATATAACTGCTATGGCTCTTTGCGCGCTTGCAAAATATCGTGACAGAACAGATGTATGTAATGCAATAGAAAAAGCTATTTCCGCCTTGTCTGCAATGCAGAACGAAAACAGTGGTTTTTCAAGCTGGGGTAGTGATAATTCAGAAAGCGCAGTTCAGGTTATGACAGCGCTGTGCGAGCTTGGGATAACGCTTGATGATATCCGTTTTGTTAAAAACGGATATAGTCTGTTAGATAATGTTTTGAGCTTTTACCAACCGAATAGCGGATTTAAAAATGTAAAAAATAGTATTGACTTTAATCAAATGGCAACGGAACAGGCTTTATGCGGACTGGTGGCTGTAAGTCGCGCGGAAAATGATAAGTATAGTCTTTATAATATAAATGACAGTATAAAAATATCAGACCAAAAGAATGATTATAATTATTTTGGTCTGCCGAATAAAAATAAAGATATTCAATATATAAATATAGAAAGTCCAGATAGAACTTTTATGGATATCAATACTCATAAAAATCAGGCATCAATAGAAGCGCTTGCTGAGCGTGGAATTATAAACGGCAAGACGGATGAATTATTTGACCCAGATTCTGTAATGACTAGAGCGGAATTTGCTGTGATTATTACAAGGTCATTGGGGTTGCCTGTAAAGTCAAGCGGGAATTTTTCAGATATTGTTAATGGAGACTGGTATTTTGATTATATTAATACCGCTTATTATTATAAAATTGTAAGCGGTATTTCAGACAGTGAATTTAATCCTGACGGTATAATAACACGTGAAGAAGCGGCGGCAATGGTATTCCGCGCGGCTGTACTGTGCGGTATAAATATGGATATGGAGACGGCTGTAGTTAGAGATATACTTGCGGGATTTACTGATTATATTCAGGTATCGGAATGGGCTTTAAGACCATTTGCTTTTTGTTTTAGAGATGGTATTTTGGATGACGGTGATATTGAAATAAAGCCGAAAAAACCTGTTACAAGAGCCGAAATTGCACAAATGCTGTTTAATATGATGAGAAAGGCTGAATTGCTGTGAATTTACTGAAGCGTCATAAAAATAGAATCATTATTTCAATATGTGTTGTTGTGTTGCTTGGCATAGTGTTGTGTTGGGGTGGAGATTCGCCCGCACTTCGTGGACGGACCGTTGAGCAATCATCAGATATATCCGCGCCAATAAAGGAACAGGCAGTGGAGGACGTGGAGCTTGCGTATTTAGAGCAAAAAGCTGTTAACGGTGAAGAAGATGTATATTTGACAGAAAATCAGGCGCCATCAACCAAGGCTGAAAATCAGCAGGAAAAAAAAGATGGCCGCCATCTTACAGCAGATGCTAAAACAGAGCTTGCTCAGCAGATGACGCAGGAGCATATACAGGCAGAGGAAGAAGGCAGTGAAGAATATCATGAATTCAATAATGATATAAATGTCGGTAATGATAATTCCGTTAATGCTCAGATAGACAAGCCGACGCCGATTGAGCCTGATAAAAATTCTGTAACTAATAAAGAAATGAACTGCGCGCTTTCTGTCAGATGTGATACAGTGCTTGATAATATAAAATGGCTGGATAAGGAAAAGCATAAGCTGATACCTGACAATGGTGTGATTTTTGAAGAAGAGCAGGTCGTTTTTTATGAAGGTGAGACGGTGTTTAATCTTTTACTGCGGGAGATGAAGAAAAATAAAATACATATGGAATTTGTAAATACACCTGTGTATAACAGTGTGTATATAGAAGGAATAAATAATCTTTATGAATATGACTGCGGAGAACTTTCGGGCTGGGTGTATAAGGTGAATAACTGGTTTCCTAATTATGGCTGTTCAAAGTATGAGCTTAAAGAAGGCGATAAAGTAGAATTTGTTTACACCTGTAATTTAGGAGCGGATGTTGGCGGCCGCAATTTTCTGACGGAGGAATAGTTAAATGAATGAATTTAAAAACTATCATCCGGCAGTAAATTTTATATATTTTACAGCGGTACTTTTATTTTCAATGTTTTTAATGCATCCGGCATGTATTTTAATATCTTTGATATGCGGTATATTGTATTCGCTTATGTTAAACGGAATAAAAGCTATAAAATTTAATTTTGTATTTCTTATTCCGATGATGCTTACAGCCGCGCTGATAAATCTTATATTTAATCACGAGGGGGCGACTATTCTGATATATCTTCCTGGAGGAAATCCTCTTACAATGGAGTCGGTTATATATGGCTTAAGCGCGGGAATGATGCTTGCCGCGGTAATAAGCTGGTTTTCCTGCTATAATAAAATTATGACAAGTGATAAGTTTATTTATTTGTTTGGGAAGGTAATTCCATCTCTGTCCTTGATATTATCTATGACTCTGAGATTTATTCCGAGATTTAAGCATCAGCTGAGAGTAATTATACAGACGCAGAGATGTGTGGGACGTGATATTTCACAGGGAAGTATTTTAAAAAAAGTCAAAAACGGAATAACAATTATGTCGGTTATGATAACATGGGCATTAGAAAATTCTATAGAAATATCGGACAGCATGAGAAGCCGCGGATACGGATTGCCGCACAGAAGCGCTTTTGCGATTTATAAGCTTAACAGCCGTGACAAAAAAGCGATGATATATGTTATTTTATGCGGCTTATATCTTGTTATAGGAACATTATGCGGCGGTACATATTTCAAATATTTTCCTTTGATACGGTCAGCAGAGCTATCTGTTTTTTCAATTAGTAATTTTACGGTGTATCTGATGCTTTGTGTTATGCCTGTTATAATAGAGCTTATGGAGGTTATTAAATGGAAGTATATAAAATCAAAAATTTAACGTTTAAATATCCTTCGTCTGAAACAGAGGCTTTAAATAATATATCTCTGACTTTACATTCCGGAGAGTTTGTTACCATATGCGGAAAATCGGGCTGCGGAAAATCAACACTTTTAAGACATTTAAAGCCAACTCTCACTCCTTATGGAGAAAAACAAGGGGAGATTTTTTTTGAGGAACAGAACATTTATGTTACTGATTTTAGAGACCAGAGCGAGAAAATAGGTTTTGTTTTTCAAAATCCGGATAATCAGATTGTGACGGATAAGGTATGGCATGAACTTGCTTTTGGTTTGGAAAGCTTGGGTGTGCCGACATCTGAAATACGAGCTAGAGTGGCGGAGGTTGCTTCATTTTTTGGAATGCAGGCATGGTTTTATAAAGATGTAATAGAGCTTTCCGGAGGACAGAAACAGCTTTTAAATTTAGCGTCGGTTATGGTCATGCAGCCGTCTGTCTTGATTTTGGATGAACCTGCAAGTCAGCTTGACCCTATAGCGACGCAGGAATTTTTTGACGCGCTTCGTAAAATAAATCAGGAGCTGGGCACAACTGTTATCTTGACAGAACATCGTTTAGAAGAAGCGTTTGCGTTATCTGACAGAATTATTGTAATGGATGAGGGCAGAATTATCGCGGATGATGTACCAAAAAAGATTGGTGAAATAATTAAAAATCATGATATGTTTATGGCTTTGCCTGTTTCAATACGTGTTTTTTCAAGCGTTAATTCAGATTCAGACGGAGAGTGTCCCGTGACTGTGCGTGAAGGCAGGGAATGGCTGAAATCACTGGCTGAAAGAAAAGAAATTAATTCGGTCTGTCTTAAAAGAAAAATGAATAGTATAGGGTATACAGAAAAAATAATATCTGTCAGAGATATATGGTTCCGATATGAGAAAAATCTGCCTGATATAGTAAAAGGGGTATCGGCAGATATTTATAAGGGAGAATTATATGCTATTACAGGCGGTAATGGAACAGGAAAGAGCACGGCGCTGTCATTAATAAGCGGATTAAACACTCCTCAGAGAGGCAGTGTCTTTATAAATGGAGAAAATATAAATGGGATTAGTAATCTATATGACGGGTTAATAGGTGTTCTGCCTCAAAATCCGCAGTCTTTATTTTTAAAAAAATCATTAAGGCTTGATTTATATGAGATATTGTTGGATAAAAAAATGTCAGGGAAAGAAAAAGAAAACGCAGTTAACGAAGTTTCGGTGATTTGTGAATTGAACGGACTTTTGGACAAGCATCCGTATGACTTGTCCGGAGGAGAGCAGCAGAGGGCGGCTCTGGCTAAAATTTTATTGTTCAAGCCCCGGATATTACTTTTGGACGAGCCGACAAAGGGGCTTGACTCGCATTTTAAGAAGAAATTTGCGAGTATATTATATAAACTTAAAGAATCTGGTGTAACAATTATTATGGTATCTCATGATATTGAATTTTGCGCTGAATATGCGGACAGATGCGCTATGTTTTTTGATGGTAATATTGTCAGTGAGAATGAACCGAGAGGATTTTTTTCCGATAAAAGTTTTTATACAACAGCTGCTAATAGAATGTCAAGGAATATTGTGACAGACGCTGTTCTGGCGGAGGATATTATTACAGCCTGCGGAGGCACAGTGGCTAGGCAAGATATTACAAGTACTAAAACTAATATTTATCAAGACAGTACAGAAAATAGGCATGATGAAAAAAATAAAAGTATTACAAAACCGAAACTCTTTGCCGGAATATTGTTGGCTGTTTTATTTGTAATGAGTATATTATCAAGCCGAAGATTTGAGGGGACATTAAATAATATAAATCAGCTGTTGTCAATTGTTTTTGCCGCTATTAGTTTAAGCTGTCTGTTACCGCAAAAAATACTGGGTGTGCAGTCATCCGCATTAAGGCTATCGGAGAATAGGAGACAATTAACTAAAAAGGCAATTGTATCGACTGTAATTATACTGATTATTATTCCTCTTACAATTTATACAGGTATTTATTTTCTTGGGGACAGAAAATATTATTTTATAAGTTTGCTTATTATTATAGAAATTATGCTGCCTTTTGTGTTTATATTTGAGAACAGGAAACTACATGCGCGAGAATTGGTTATAATCAGCGTTTTATGTGCTGTAGGTGTGGCTGGACGAACTGTATTTTTTATGCTTCCGCAGTTTAAGCCGCTTATCGCTCTTGTGATTATAGCGGGAGTGTGTTTTGGAGGAGAAACAGGATTTTTAATTGGAGCGATGACAGGCTTTGTATCAAATTTCTTTTTCGGACAAGGTCCATGGACGCCATGGCAGATGTTTGCTATTGGAGTAATAGGCTACTTGGCAGGGGTCTTGTTTAAAAAAGGTTTTTTAAGTACAACAAGGGGTTCATTGTGCGTTTTTGGCGGACTTGGTACTATTGTTATATACGGAGGAATAATGAATCCTGCGTCTGTCATTATGTGGCAGGCAAAACCAACTGCGGAAATGTTAATATCGTCATATGCCATGGGATTGCCGTTTGATATTATACACGCTGCGGCAACCGTGTTTTTTCTGTGGTTTGCCGCTGGACCTATGATAGAA
>CAJUFV010000008.1 GCA_910585795.1 uncultured Clostridia bacterium
AAAATGGAATAATGCTGGGACAATTAACTGATTAATACGTATATGTTCATAAAACCTTTACAATTGAAATGTATAAATAAATTGATTTTTGAATAAAATTATGATATACTTAGAGTATATCTATACGGGGCTGCAATGGCTTCGACGGGGATGATGAATCCCGAGCAGCGAGTAGTGTTGAGTACCACTTAAATCGGCTCAAATTTTAAATATAAACGCTAACGATACAGAATTAGCTTACGCTGCCTAATTGCGGCGTTGTCTCCCCTGTGTTTACCACGGCGCAGGGCAAGGCATCATTTTAGTGGTGAACGTGAGTTAAGGGAGTTCCGACCTTTTCCATGATTATAGGGACTACTGATGATATAACTTTGGTTATGAAGTAGTATCTGAGGGAATTTTAATCATAACCTGCACTCGGAGAAGCTTGGGTGGACTTGTTTTCGGACAGGAGTTCGATTCTCCTCAGCTCCACCAATTCAATCACTGGTTGAACTCCGGAGCGCTTCAACAATAAATATATTCGCTCCACAAATTAATTTCACGTCACAGCAGTGACGTGTTTTTTTATCTGTTTTTATCAAAAAATCTCCAAAAATAACGATAATAATAATATTATTATAACTTGTTTAATTTTCAATATCTTATTTACTGACCGGCAGCAAAAAAATGGTTATGCGCAAAAAACACATCAACCATTTTTATTTAGCAGATTATTTCATTAAAAATTTATCAACAGCCTCAGCAGCCTGACGTCCTTCACGTATTGCCCACACAACAAGACTCTGTCCCCGGCGACAGTCGCCTGCGGCAAAAACACCGCGCAGACTTGTCTTATAATCCCCCTCTGATGTGTGTATATTACTTCTTGCATCTGTATCAAGCGTAAGCTGTGTCATAAGCTCCTGTTCCGGACCCAAAAAACCCATAGCAACAAGCACAAGCTCACACGCTCTTACCTGTTCAGTGCCTTTTATCGGCACAGGTGAACCCGTTGACCAGTCAACCCGCACAGTATGCACCGCCTTAACCTGACCTTTTGTATCTCCTTCAATTTTTGTAATCGTTGTACAATATTCTCTTGGGTCATGACCGTAAATTTCTATTGCTTCCTCCTGCCCATAATCCGTCTTTTTTATTCTCGGCCATTCCGGCCACGGATTATCACAGGTTCTTTCCTCTGATAGCTCCGGCATAATTTCCAGCTGTACAACGCCCGCACATCCATGTCTTATTGATGTTCCTACACAATCTGTGCCTGTGTCTCCGCCTCCAATAACTATAACATTTTTATCCTTTACGCTTATATACATTCTATCCTGAAAATTTGAATCTAACAGACTTTTTGTATTTGCTTTCAGAAAATCTACCGCGTAATGCACGCCCTTTAAATCAGCTCCCGATACACTCAGCGGCCTCGGCTTTGACGCTCCGACGCACAATACCACCGCGTCAAATTCATTTACAAGCTTCACTGCTGAATAATTTCTGCCTATTTCAGAATTTAACTTAAATACTATTCCCTCTTTTTCCATAAGTCTTATTCTGCGTTCCACAACTGATTTATCAAGCTTCATATTAGGAATACCATACATAAGCAGTCCTCCCGCTCGGTCCGCTCTCTCAAATACAGTTACTCTGTGTCCCATCTGATTTAACTGGTCAGCGCAGGCAAGACCAGCAGGGCCGCTTCCCACAACAGCAACACGCTTTTCCGTTGACCTTTCAGGTAGTCTCGGCGTAATCTTACCCTCATCAAACATTGTATCTATAATATGACATTCGATATTCTTTATTGTCACAGCAGGGTCGTGCATACCAAGCGTACATGAGCCTTCGCACAGTGCCGGACATACTCTTCCCGTAAATTCAGGAAAATTATTTGTCAGCGAAAGCCGCCTGTAAGCTTCGTCCATATCTCCTCTGTATACTAAGTCATTCCATTCAGGAATAAGATTATTAAGCGGACATCCTATTGACGTTCTGCCTATCTGCTTGCCTGCATGACAAAATGGTACTCCGCAGTCCATACATCTTGCCCCCTGAAGTCTGAGCTTCTCTAAATCAAAATGAGTATGAAATTCATCCCAGTCCTTCATTCTTTCCTTTGGAGGTCTGTCCTGGGGAAGCTGTCTCTGATATTCTAAAAATCCTGTTGGTTTTCCCATATTCTTCTCCTCCTTACGCAATATCCATTTTCTTACCGGTTACATCTTCAAAAGCAATCAGCATAGCTTCATCTTTATCAGTACCTTTTTCCATTTCCTCTTCAAGTACTGTTATTACTTTTTTATAATCGTTAGGTATTACCTTAATAAAGTGCTTCAATTCATTATCCCAGTCCTCAAGAATAGCTTCCGCAACATCACTTCCGGTATTTTTCACATGCTTTTCAAGCATTATTTTGAGCACGGCACTATCTTTTTCAGAAAGCGTTTCAAGCGCCGCAAGCTCTTTGTTACACTTTCTGTCAAACAAGCCGTCTTTATTATATACATACGCCACACCGCCTGACATACCTGCGGCAAAATTTCTTCCTGTTTCTCCGATTACCGCCACACATCCGCCTGTCATATACTCACAGCCATGGTCTCCAATACCTTCTACAACTGCTGTCATACCCGAATTTCTTACACAGAATCTTTCTCCAGCAAGACCTCTTATATACGCTTCTCCCTTAACTGCTCCGTAAAAAGCAACATTACCGATAATCACATTTTCACTTGGCACAAATTTTGCTTCTGATGGAGGTACTACAATAATTTTGCCTCCTGAAAGTCCTTTGCCGATATAGTCATTACTATCCCCTTCGAGCTTCATTGTGACTCCGGGAGCAAGAAATGCCCCAAAGCTCTGACCGGCGTTTCCTGTAAAGTTCAGCTTAATACTGTCTTCGCTAAGACCTTCCTCTCCATGTACTCTCGTAATCTCCGAAGAAAGTATTGTTCCTGTTACGCGGTCTATATTTGTAATTTCAAGCTTTGCCTCAATTTTTTTACCTCCATATACAGCCGGCTCACACAGCTTCATAAGTGTATTCATATCCAGCGTTTTATATAACTCGTGATCCTGCATTACATTATGATAACGCTCATAGTCATTTGAGCAGATTTTAGGCTGATAGAGCAGAGATGACAAATCAACCTCTTTAGCCTTCCAGTTATCCTCGATTGTCTTCTGACTTAATCTTTCAACGTGTCCAATCATTTCATCTACTGTTTTTACACCTATTTTAGCCATCCACTCCCGCAAATCCTGTGCTATAAAGCGCATAAAATTTTCGACATATTCAGGACGGCCGCAGAAACGTTTTCTGAGCTTCGGATTTTGTGTAGCTACACCCACAGGACAAGTGTCAAGATTACATACTCGCATCATCACACAGCCTATTGCTATCAGAGGGCCTGTGGCAAAACCAAATTCCTCCGCCCCCAGAAGCGCGGCAATCGCGACATCGCGCCCTGTAAGCAGTTTTCCGTCTGTTTCAATAACCACCCTGTTTCTAAGATTATTCATAAGCAGTGCCTGATGCGTTTCAGCCACTCCAAGCTCCCACGGAAGTCCAGCATGACGTACGCTTGTTTTCGGAGCAGCTCCAGTTCCGCCGTCATACCCCGACACAAGAATAACATCTGCTCTGCCCTTCGCAACACCTACAGCAATAGTACCCACACCAGCCTCAGATACAAGCTTAACCGTAATTCTCGCGTCACGATTTGCATTTTTCAGGTCATGAATAAGCTGAGCTAAATCCTCAATTGAATATATATCGTGATGAGGAGGCGGTGAAATCAATCCCACACCAGGTGTTGAGTGTCTTGCTTTTGCAATCCACGGATAAACCTTACCACCCGGAAGATGCCCTCCTTCTCCGGGCTTCGCTCCCTGAGCCATTTTTATCTGTATCTCCTTCGCGTTATTCAAATAATGAATATGAACGCCAAAACGTCCTGAAGCAACCTGTTTAATCGCGCTTGAACGACTATCCCCATTTTCATCAGGAATATATCTTTCCGGATTCTCGCCTCCCTCGCCGCTGTTAGACTTGCCTCCCAGTCTGTTCATAGCGACTGCCAGACATTCATGTGCCTCCTGCGAAATCGAACCATATGACATAGCTCCGGTTTTGCAACGCTTCACAATGCTGTCAACGCTTTCAACCTGCTCAATAGCAATCGGTTTATCAATTGTTTTTATATCAAGCATACCGCGAATTGTACATTGGTGACGCTGATGTGTGTCCATATCTTTCGCGTATTCCTTATACATCTTATAATTACCGGTACGGCACGCCATTTGCAGCTTATAAATTGATTCTGGATTGAACATATGATATTCACCGTTTGCTCTCCATTTGTATTCTCCGCCTGTTTTCAGCGCTTTTTTGCCATTTACCTTATCAAAAGCCTCCTTATGACGAAGCATCGCTTCCTTCTGTATATGCTCAAGACCAATGCCTCCGATACGCGTTGCGGTACCTGTAAAATATTTTTCCACAACACTCTGAGAAATTCCCAACGCCTCAAAAATCTGCGCTCCCTGATACGATTGAATTGTTGAGATACCCATTTTAGACATAACTTTTACTATACCCTTAGTACATGCCTTAACAAAGCGTTTCACACTATCCTCATAATCAAACTCAACAAGCCCGTCTTTTACAAGCTCATTAATCGCTTCATATGCCATATACGGATTTATACCATTTACCCCGTAGCCGATAAGACACGCAAAATGATGTACCTCTCTGGGCTCGCCTGATTCCAGAACTATTGACACCTTCATTCTTGTTCCGCGTCTCAAAAGATGATGATGCAGTCCCGCGGCAATAAGAAGTGCCGGAATAGGGGCCTTATCCTTATTTAGACCCTTATCTGAAAGTATAATGATATTATAACCGTTTTCAATAGCTATATCTGCCGCTTTAAATACTGTATCTATGGCGGCTTCCATATCATTTGTCTGCTTAGTATTAAACAATGATGATATTGTGATTGACCTAAAGCCTTCAATATCTATATTCCTCAGTTTTTTTAGTTCTTCATTTGTCAGTATAGGAGTTATTGCTCTTACCTTACGGCAGTTAAGCTCAGAGGATGTAAGTAAATTCTGCTCGCATCCGAAAATCGTGTAGGTGGAAGTGACAATCTGTTCACGTATAGCGTCAATAGGCGGATTTGTAACCTGCGCGAAAAGCTGTTTAAAATAGCTGTATAAAAGCTGCGGTTTTTCAGACAGCACGGCAATAGGTATATCCGTCCCCATTGCTCCAATCGGGTCATCCGCTTTCTCAACTATAGTCTTAATTGTTGTACTCACTTCCTCCCACGTGTAACCAAACACCTTCTGCCTTGTCAGCAGCGGAAGTAACTCCTCACTGTTTTCACGGTTTACAAACATGTTTTCAAGCGCAATAAAATGCTTAAGCATAAGATGCTCATCCGCTTTTCCGCTTTTATCCGATTTAAGACTGCTTACAAGGTCATGCCATGTATCGCCTGTTTTCCCTGTGTTCGCTTTTAAATCGTCAAGATTGCGCAGTGTCTTTTTTACCCATTCACCATACGGCTTGTGGAGCGCCTCCTCTCTCTTTATTTCCTCATCAGAAATTATCCTTCCCCTTTCCGTATCTATAAGCAGCATTTTGCCCGGACGCAGGCGCTCCTTTTTTATAACAGCTGCCTCATCAACAGCAGTTACCCCCACCTCCGATGACAGAATAATTGTATCATCCGAAGTAAGATAATACCGCGCAGGACGCAAACCATTTCTGTCTAACGTAGCGCCAACATAACGTCCGTCCGTAAACGCAACAGCCGCCGGACCGTCCCAAGGCTCTGTAATACACGAGTGATATTCATAAAACGCTTTCATATCAGAATCCATATCATCATTATTTTCCCACGGTTCAGGAATGGTCATCATAACAGCTCTCGGAAGCGAAAAACCCGCAAGATGCAGAAACTGCAAATAATTATCAAGCATAGCCGAATCTGAACCATCCTCATTTATAACAGGCAGAATTTTATCCATATCCCCCTCAAACTCAGGTGTAGCAAACATTCTTTCACGCGCCTTAACCCAGTTTACATTACCGCGGATTGTATTAATTTCTCCGTTATGAATAATATATCTGTTTGGATGTGCTCTTTCCCAAGACGGGAATGTATTTGTCGAAAATCGTGAATGTACAAGCGCGATAGCCGTTTCCATATCAACATCCTTGAGGTCAAGATAAAAGTCATTAACCTGTTCCGGAGTAAGCATACCCTTATAAACAATCGTTCTGGCTGACAAAGAAGCAAAATAAAAATAATTATCCGCGCCGCTTTTTCTTATCTTTTTTTCTGAAAGCTTTCCAATTATATATAGCTTTCTTTCAAAAGAATCCGAATCAAGTTTTTCATCGCCTTTTCCTATAAATACCTGTACAATATGCGGCATTGCTTCCATCGCGCTGTTTCCTATACACTTTTCATATACAGGCACCTCCCTGATACCCAGAAGCTTTTGACCTTCACTATTTATAACAGCCGCCAACTTTTCAAGACTTTCTTCTCTTGTATCCTTATCAGGAGAGAGAAACAGCATACCGACTCCGTACTCACCCTTTTTCGGCAGATTAATTCCTTCATTCTTACATACCTTTTTCATAAAGCAATGCGGCATCTGAATTAAAATTCCAGCGCCGTCACCTGTATCTGGCTCGCTTCCTACTCCGCCTCTGTGAGCCAGATTCTTTAAAATCTGGATTGCCTGATTTATAATGACATGCGAGGTCTTTCCTTTTATATTCGCGATAAAACCGATACCGCAGGCATCATGCTCAAACTGCGGGTCATAAAGTCCCTGCTTTTGGGGTAATCCGTTATACTGCATTTTTTTCAATCCTTTCTATTTTTGCCGTAAAAAAGCGTCTCAACCAATACATATTATAATAATATGTACCAATTGAAACGCCTTTGCTTCATTAAAACTATTTTGTTATCCTATGCTAAAATTTATTTTACCATAAATGTGCCATTTTGTCCAGTTAAAATGTCACAAAATATCCTTGATTTTTTTCATAGCTTTTATTGTATTTTCCTTTGTCGAAAACGCAGTCAATCTGACATATCCTTCTCCGCTCGGTCCGAAACCACTTCCCGGAGTAATTACTACTCCCGTTTCCTCCAGTACCTTATCAAAGAATTCCCATGACTTCATTCCGTTTGGGGTCTTTGCCCATATATATGGCGCGTTCTCTCCGCCGTATACCTTCAGTCCGGCATCGTTAAGCGCTTCTCTGATAATTTCAGCGTTTTCAAGGTAATACTTAATTGCTTCTTTTGTCTGCTTTTGTCCCTCGTCAGAATAAACCGCTTCAGCCGCCTTCTGAATAACATACGGTACACCATTGAACTTTGTACACTGACGTCTGTTCCAAAGACTGTTTAATGATACTCCGTCAAGCTTTAAAGCATGCGGTACCACAGTATAAGCACATCTTGTTCCTGTGAATCCTGCGGTCTTTGAAAAGCTGCGGAATTCAATCGCAACCTCCTTTGCCCCTTCTATTTCATAAATACTATGCGGAACGTCTGGATTGGTAATAAACGCTTCATATGCGCTGTCATACAATATAACCGCGCCGTTTTCCCGCGCATATTCTACCCATGGTCTCAGCTGTTCACGCGTAGCGGCTACTCCTGTAGGATTATTTGGGAAACAAAGATAAATAATATCAACCTTCTCTTCAGGAAGCCGCGGCATAAAGCCATTTTCTTCTGTGCATGGCATATAGTATAAATTTGACCAGCGCTCATTTACATATTCTCCGGCTCTGCCTGACATTGCGTTAGTATCCACATATACAGGATAAACAGGGTCGCATACAGCCACTTTATTATCTGCTGAAAATATATCACCAATATTTCCGCAGTCAGATTTTGCTCCGTCAGAAACAAATATTTCATCAGAAGCAATATCAATTCCTCTGGTCTTATAGTCCATCTCTACAATTTTATCTCTCAAAAAATCATATCCCTGTTCAGGACCGTAGCCATGAAATCCCTCCGCCGTGCCCATCTCGTCAACGGCCTTGCGCATGGCGTCAATAACAGCAGGAGCAAGAGGCTTTGTCACATCTCCGATACTCATTTTTATAACTTCCCTGTCAGGATATGACTCGGTAAATTCATTTGTCTTTCTGGCAACTGTTGAAAACAGATACGCTCCAGGCAGCTTTAAATAATTGTCATTAATTTTTGCCATTTTCTATTTATCCTTTCATTATTATATACATTAATTACAACGTTATTATTCCGTCAAATACAAACTCCGCGGGACCCGTCATATAAACCTTATTTTGTGTCTTATTCCAGCATATATGCAACGTTCCGCCCAGCAGCATAAGGTCTGCCTCATTATCTGTAAATCCATTCAGGCTTGCCGCCACAAGCGTCGCGCACGCTCCTGTCCCACATGCAAGAGTCTCTCCCGCGCCTCTCTCCCACACACGCATTTTTATAGTATGTCTGTCAACAATCTGCGCGAATTCTGTGTTTATTCTCTTAGGAAAAAGAATATGTGTCTCAAATTTCGGGCCGATTTTTCCTATATCAAAACCATCTGTATCATCTATAAAAGTAACAGCATGCGGATTTCCCATTGACACACCCGTCACTTTATATATTTCACCATCAACCTCCAAGCTTTTGTTTATAAATCTGTCAAGCTCTGATGCAATAGGTATGTTTTTCGGCTCAAGCTCAGGACTGCCCATATTAACCCTTACAGTTTCAACTGCTCCATCTTTTATATTAAGGTCAAGAATTTTAATACCTGCCAGAGTTTCAAGAGTAATCTGTGTTTTATCTGTAAGTCCTCTGTCGTAAACATATTTACCCACACATCGTGTCGCATTTCCGCACATCTCAGCCTGTGTGCCGTCACTGTTGTACATATCCATTCTGAAATCCGCCTTATCAGACGGACATATAAGCACAAGTCCGTCGCTGCCTATACCAAAATGTCTGTCGCTTACAGCTTTAGCTGTATCATTTATATTTTTTATTTTTTCCTCGAAGCAGTTTACATATATGTAGTCATTGCCCGCTCCGTGCATTTTAGAAAATCTGAATGTCTGCATATTTTTCATCTCCATTTTTATCTTATATTCCTAAAATCATTCTTGCCGTATCAATAAATCTTGCTCCTGTATCCATACTTCGCTTCTGAATAAATCTATGAGCGGCCTCCTCAGTCATCATATGCTTTTCTATAAGATACGCTTTTGCGTCCTCTATTATTTTCTTTTCCTCAGGCGTACGTTTTATTCTGTGTTTTTGGCGTTCAATTATTCCAACAAAGGTTTCAATTGAATTTATCAGTATTTGCCTATTAATCGGAAGTGTTACAACAAAAATATCCTGATTATATATTTCGCATTGCCTTTCTGCTTTTATCAGACTCATGAGTTTTTGACCTTCATGAAGGTCATTATATACATCATCTGCCATTCCATCAGGAAGCTTATAACCCATAATCACAAGCACCTCATCCATTTCTGACACAGAACGCAGCAGTTCTGCTCTGGAATGACAAATCATATATATATCAAAACCGCTTCCGTCAAGCATCTTTTTTATCTTGTCCGCGGTCTCATCCTTTGCGAAAGCTAGCACTACCCGTTCCACGTCAGTCCCTCCTTATCGGGAATTGTCTAATACGCTATTAAATATTTTTCAATTTCCCATTGATTTATCGTCTGACGATACTCATTGTATTCCTGCTCTTTTGCTTCAAAATAGCTTGACGCAAACTCCGCTCCCAAAAGGCTATTTAAAAATTCTGATTTTCTTCCTATTTTTATAGCCTCATTAAGGCTTATAGGCAAACTCTTTATCCCTAATGCCTCCCTCTCTTTTTCAGAAAGACTGTAAAGATTTACATCAATACTGGGTGGAAGAAGCTCTTTATCTTTAATGCCTGCAAGCCCGGCGCGAAGACACGCGGCAAGCGCAAGATACGGATTTGTCGTAGGGTCAGGCGAACGCAGCTCAATACGAGCATTTTCTCTGGTCTTTGACGATGGCACGCGCACAAGCAGGCTTCTGTTCTTCTCAGACCATGAAATATAACACGGCGCTTCATATCCCGGTGTGAAACGCTTATACGAATTTACTGTAGGATTCGTAATACATGCCATATCCGGAGTATATTTCAGAAGGCCAGCCATAAACCGGTATGCCTCATCAGAAAGTTTTTCATCAGTATCATTATTGTAAAAAACATTTTTCCCATCTCTTTTCAGCAGCATTGCAAGATGCAATCCGCTGCCGCTCTGCCCTGCTATAGGCTTTGGCATAAATGTAGCGTGAAGTCCATTACGTTTAGCAATTGTTTTTACAACTGTTCTGAAGGTTGCAAGTCTATCAGCCGTTTTTATAGCGTCCGCGCCGCCAAAAGTTATTTCATGCTGTCCCGGCGCTTTTTCATGATGCGAGGTAACAATCGAATAACCCATTTCTTCTAACGTCAGACATATTTCACGACGGCAGTTTTCTCCGTTATCAAGAGGCGCAAGGTCAAAATATCCCGCATTATCATGTGGATGTACTGTAGGATTTCCTCTTTCGTCTGTATTAAACAGAAAAAATTCACATTCCGGCTCAACCTCAAAGGTATATCCCATTTTTTCCGCTTCCTTTACCGCTGTTTGCAGCACATATCTGGGATCACCTTCTAAACGAGTACCATCCGGTTTATATACATCACAGATTAAACGCGCCACCTTTCCCTGATGCGGCCTCCACGGAAAAATAGTAAACGTATCAAGGTCAGGATGTAAATACAAATCACTTTCCTCAACTGACACAAATCCTTTTATAGATGAACCGTCAAACATACAAAGATTATCAAGAGCTTCCTCCAGCCTTGATTCGGTAATAGCAAGATTGCGCATTGTTCCTGTCATATCCGTAAACTGTAAACGTATAAATCGAACATCTTCTTCCTCTACCCAATTTAAAATATCATTTTTAGTCAGCATAACGAAATCCCTTTCATTGAATAACTTCATTTTATATTCTTATTATGAAAAAAAGGCGCTTCTATCCCCTTGGAAGAAACACCCTTGTTCTTTTATCATTTTAGCACAGCAAAAAAAGTTTGTCAACACTAATATTTTTAATTTGTTAAATTTATGAATTATTGACAAGATTAGATTATATTCTGTCTAATAATATACCGTATCCGCTGAAATCCCCGCTGTTTTCTATAGTAAGCATACCATCCTTTATTTCCGCGCCAAACGCCGCGTGAGAATACTTTTTGTCAATAACGCACGCTCCAACCAACACAGTTATTTTACGAGGTGACTTTGCGAAGCTATGTATAACACACAATATTTTATTCGCATTTGTACGAACGACTGCCTGGTATCCTTCCGGATGACGCTCACTCTTTATCCTTGGACCAAACCTCTTTGTTTTACCGTCCTTTATCACTGCTACTGCTGCTTTATAAAACGCAATTCCATTATCAATTATCCTCCACTGTTCGTCCGAAATCTCTGTCACGTCTCCGGAAAGGCACATTCTGCCAAGCAAGGCTGCGGAAATTGAATATGCCAGCCTTCTCAGACTGTCTGCCTTTCGTATCACGCACCATATCTGACTCTGTCTAGGCAAAATTGCTCTTTGAAGATTTGCCGCAATAATCGGAATTTCTATACACTCATGCGCGTCAGAAAACGACGCCATTGATGAAAGTGACATAAAACAAGGTTCAAGACGGTTCCCGCCTGAAGCGCAGTTTTCTATAACAAGGTCAGGACATTCATGTCTCATATGCCGAAAAAAATTAACAGATGCCCGCATATTCTGTCTCAACCCTTCTCCCAGACTTTCTGCCCCGTCACAACCTATCCCTATTGTTTCATTATAATCCACCTTTATATAACCGAAATCATGTTTTTTCAGAAAATTAACTACCTTTTCATCAAGATACTCTGTTACCCATTTATCTCTCATATCCCAAAAACGTCTGTTTTGCGTGGTAAGTGTTATTCCGTCACGCTTTAACAGATGTTCTTCATTATCATATGCCTTGGACATTCTACCCACATTTTCAATCTCAAACCATATTCCCGGACGCATATTATAAGATTTAATCATATTAACCGTATCATCAATGCCATTCGGAAACAGCGTATCTGACGGGATATAATCACCCATGCTTATATCCCAGCGCACCCCGTCCTCTTTAAACCAGCCGCAGTCTATAACAAAATAATCAATACCTTTATTCTTTATAGCTTCAAGTATTCCTGAAACATTCTCATGAGACGGACATCCCCACGTTGTGCAATATTCATTAAATATTACAGGAAGTGATTCTTCGCTTTCGGGTATATCCAGATTATCCTCCTGAGCTTCAAGAAGACGCGATGAAATATCATCTATATCTCCGCGGCACACACTGATAAATGTCTTAGGCGCTGAAAAGCTTTCACCGCTTTTCAACGTTTTCATCCAGTGTCCGAATTCTCTGTCTGCTATTCCTCCTGACAGCCATACACCATCATCCGCACGTGTTATTTCCATCTGCCACGATGACGGACATCCCATCTGAGCTCCCCATATGATTCCGTTTTTTGTATCTTCTAAGGCCATAAACGGAAAATACCCCTTCGTCGGCATTGAACCAGCCTGTCCGAACCTCATGCTGTTTGAATTGGCATAACACCAGCATTCCTCAAGCTGTAAATCCTCCAAAGTTTCACTTATCAATCTGCCCTCCTGACTCCATTTACCGCGCAGACGATGAAGCAGCATTGAATTTTCTCCGGCTCCGTCAAGATAAGGTGATATATTCCCAAATACAAATGAGGACAGCATTTCAACCGTTACATTCATATCCGTATTATTTATAAGCTCTGTTGAAATCGTCATATAATTTCTTTCTTTTGTATATGTAAGCACATGCCTTACCTCCAGACCATTGGCTGATTTAAGATATGTTACAATACTTTTTGAAAAATTATCCTCTGAAAATTCCTGACATTTATATTTAAGACTGTTCGTTGTATCGCTGTATTTCATTGACTGTCCTCCGAAATAATTACCTGAATAATTATCTCCTATTATTTTCACTTCAGCCAATGAATGAATTTTCACACGCCTATCGGCATATGGTATATCGGTATCAGGAATAATACACAGTCCAGCCATACCTGTTTCATTGTCCAGATTATACACAATGCGCATGTCACCTAATATTTCCTCATACAGTATATTCTCCATAAAAACACCTCTTTTATCTTAACTCACTATAATATATTTTAGCATTTTACATAAATAACGTCAAGTTCCCAAAATCTTATTGACAGTGTATAATAAATACATTATAATTAATCCATTGGAGGATGACAATATGAATTTTATCAAAAAAATAATAAGCGCGCTTATTATCTGCGTGACACTTGCGCCAACTGCTATACTGGCGGAAAATGAAAAAAGCGTTATTTACTATCCTGACAACACATTATATGGATATTCTGTCCATGGAGATATTGCTCTTTATAATTCAAACCATACAGATTTTAACAGCTGTATCGAAAAAATTGTAAACCAATTTAAACAAATCCCATATTCTGATGATGAACTGCCTTTATCTATTGACATTTCAGAATTCACATTACCCGCCGATGATATTAATGACTTTAAAGAACAGTTAGGTTATGCATTGCAGATTGAACATCCAGAATTGTTTTTTCTGGCCGGATATTTCATGGTTCAACATAATAATAATATACTCACATCTATTTCTATGGAAGACATATCAGTAAAAAATGATAACGGCGAAATAATAACTCTGCATCCGTATTCTATGTCAAAAACAGAAATAAAACGCAGACAATCCATTATTGATGCGGAAACCCGCAAAATTTTATCTTATATTAACAACGATATGACGCCGCTTGAAAAAGCGCTTACCGTACATGATTACATAATAGCCAATTACTCTTATGATACACGAGTCTATATTGACAACACTCTGGCAAGCCGCCGCCTTGATACAATGGTAATGCAGAAAACAGGCGTATGCGAAGGTTATACGCGTCTTTTCGGATATATGATGGATATTCTGGAAATCCCGTGGGCTCCTGTTCCAAGCGAAAAACACACTCATATATGGAACAAAATTCAGCTGGACGGAAACTGGTATCATATTGACCTTACATACGATGACCCATTATTCAGCGATAGCAGTTCATTTATTCCAATTTCCTCAATTGTATATCATAAATATTTTCTCTTGAGTGACAACGCCATAAAAAATATTGACAATGGCCACACAGCGTGGAATGATGAAACAATTTATCCTGCTAATGACAATACCTATGACAGCTATTTCCTGCATACAAATCCAAGACAGCTCGCTTATGACGATGGTAACTGGTATTATTTCGACACAGAAAACAGGCTGTGTTCTATAGATGTAAATTCAATTTCAGGCAATCCGGAAATTTTATATGAGGACTCTTCGTCTTTTACATGGAGATATGTCAATAAATACAGCTCACTTGTAAAATACAGAGGCAATTTGTTCTTCAATTCAGATAATACATTATATAAATACAACATTCAGTCAGGAAATACAGAAGTATTCTACACCCATACCTTTGATAATAAAAATATATACGGTCTTCACATACAAAATGATACCGTATATCTTGAAATCGCTGATAATATAAATAACGGTGTATCAGAAACTATTTCTCTGCCGCTTATAGAATATCCTATATATTCAGTTTCCGCTTCACAGTACGGACATTCCGATACCATAAACATCTCTGTTGATAACAGTGATATACAAAATATTGCGGAAAACAGTGACATTTTGTATGTCGCGGAATACAAAGATAATATTCTTGTTAATATTACGCAAAAAAAAGTAACGGATATAGAACACTCATTTGAATACACATTAGCGGACATCTGTTCAGAGGAAATCAAAGTTTTTGTGTGGAACGAAGCTTATATGCCTCTTTCAGATTTTTGCGCAGTTGAATTAAACACTGAAAAAATGGAATGAATCACTCATACAACTAAAAAACACCTCCCAAATGGCAGTCCCGCATAAAATATTAAAGTTACAGCAGGCTGTCAAATGGGACGAAAAAACAGCGTAGCCTTTGAATTGCCGCGCTGTTTTTTCATAAATTAATTTTATCTTAATAATTTTAAATTTTCTTCATAGATACTTCGGAGTGAATGTAATTCGCTGTATTTCCATACCGCTTTTAACATTATAGAAATAATATGATGTGTGTGATATTACATCTACAATTCCTGTTGCCCACACTTCATTATTTTTCAGGTTTTCAATTACAGCTCCGCCGCTGCAATTACTGTTTTCTGTTGAATATAATTCTGCTCCGCTATAAGCTCGTCTTGCGGTTATTTCAATAATACCGTCCGCTTCGGGAGTATATGAAATATATCTGTTTGCTGAAGCTGTTTTGCCGTTAAAGTGCATTCCTACGCTTGTATCAAGATAATCGCTCGCGGAGTTACCTTGAATGGTCAAGCCGTTATATTCAAATGTATTTACCGCTGTCTGTTCTGAAACAGCTTTTGTTAAATCCCAAACTTTTACGCTAGTTATGTTATAACTTTTTTGAGTATTTCCATTTTGAGAAGTGACTGTAAGAATACTGTCTCTTATAGAATACGACAGGGTTACTCCATACTTGCTTTGTATTTCATTTTTTATCTGTTCATCTGTCGAGTCCTCAATCACACATATATCATTTTCCCGTATCTGTATTATATGTTCTGAATTTTTTGTTATTTCAATAGTGGTATCATTGTCAAAATCAACCTCTTTAAATTGTGCCGTTAAAGATATATCTTCACGCAATCTATCGAGGTTCAGCGGATTGTCGGCCGAATAAAGATTACCGTCCTTATACCAACCACTAAAAACATAATTACTATTCGGCGCCGCTGTAAGTGTCACATCTGAATTTATATTATAATTACCGCTACCTGAAACTATACCTTTTTCGTTATCCTCACTGCTTGCCGTAACATTTATCTGCGGTGTGTCTGTTACAATTTTATCCGCTGTCAAATCTGCAATATACGCTTCAAATGGGTACGCGACTATTGTGCTTGGATTTTGAACATATGAAACCGATATTCCCGCTATCGGAAGCAGTTTTTCTGTATCAGCTTTATCTGCGGTTTGCAGCTCTGCAATATTGCAGCTTACGCCGTTATTACCTGCTATATATACAGTTTCTGTTCCTCGGTCAATATCAAGAACAACGTCAATATCCGTCCACTTGCCCGTTTTTATACTGCCGGCAGATGTACCGTCTGGCAGAAATAATTCTCCATCATTAACAGTAATAGCGTCAAGACCGTTCATAAAAGAGGCGGTTTTTGTTGATTGATTTAGCTTTACTATAAACCGACCATACGCGTAGTTTATTTCAAAACGCAGTTTTATCTTACCTTCATTAACTCTTGTATAATCCGTAAATTGCTTGCAAAGGCTATATGTACCGCTTCCGTCTGTCGCAATTTTTATACCTTTTTCATTATCCTTGACAGCGGCCGTATATTCTTTTTGGCTTGCGCTTCCCGCGAATTCCCACTTGGGCGTTCCCTGATTTACAACTGAACTATTCTCTGCGTAATCAAATTTTTCATTCATAAGTGAGGTGATAACCGCTGCCGGCTCTGTATAATATGAGGAATACATAGTGTCTGACGCGGACGGTTCCTGTCCGTTGTCAATACCCTTTACATATGCTCTGTAATTGCCATTTGACGGTATCGTTACATTGTCAAAATTCATAATTACCGTCTGACCGTAGCTTGTATTGCTGGTATCAATATACGGCATATCCGAGTTAAGGCTTGTGGAGGTAGTATATACCGTTTCCTTAACCGTTCCGTCCGAATTAAGAATATCGGCGCAGCCTATCGCGTATTTAGGCAAGCTTTCCTGCTGAATTTTTACTGTTATGCTCTTTAATATGCCATTATCACGCTCCACCGACTTAATCATTGTCGGATAGTCATATTTAGCATCGCCCGAAAAGCTGTTTGGATATTCCTCATTTATCGCCCAGCCCTTTGATACTGTTTCATCTGAAATTTCATTCGGCAAATATTCTGACATATTTTCCGCAAGAAGACGCAGTGTATCAGCCTGTGTTTTTTCATTGACTGTTGCGTTTGCTTCATTGCCTTTCTCAGCTATATTTTTTATCTGCTGAGCGATAATGTACGCCGCACGGTCCGCGCCGTAATCGTTTATATGCACCGTGTCAATACCCTCTGCCCGGCTTGCCATATAGTAATAATTCATTGATAGGTTACTTATAGCGGTATCATCAAAGCCTGCATTTTGTCGTTGTTTTAGGATTGTATCACCAACAGTATTCATCCACTCAACATATGGAGTATTGAGGTCAATATACGCTATATCTGACGCTCCCTCAGCTATTTTGTTATCAACGAATTTTTTGTCCGCTTCCGCGTAACCGCTCATTGAGGCAGTCCATTTTTTATTTGCGCCGTCCCAATTTACCGTAGTATTGCGGCGTTCTGTCTGACTTACAATAACAAGCTTAATTCCGTTGTCTTTTGCAAAATCATAATATTTCTCAAGACCTTTCGCGTGAGTATCTACCGCGTGGTCGTTATATCCGTACTGTACGAAAATGTAATCGCCCTTTTTGGCGTGAGCTTTTATATTATTCCAATGCTTTTCATCACGCGTAACGCCCAGACCGCTTTCTCCCTGATTTGATAGGGCAATATCGGGATTTAAATATTTTGTCAGAAGCGAGCCTACGCCACCGTAATTACGTAATGGATAATATGGGATAAAAGAAGTTTGGTCAAATCCCGTTGAGTCGTCAGCTATCCATACAGTAGTTCCAAAAGTATCGTTTTTCTTTATCTCAATTCTTGAAAGTCCCGCGTTATCACCCACAACCGCAAAATTAAGCTGTGTATCGGAGCGTGGTGCGTCCTCGCTCAAATACACTACTGATTCAAGATTTACATTCCACGTTTTTGTAATACTTTCGTTTGGCTTTAAGTTATATCCAAATAAAATCGCGTGGCGTTTTTCACTGTAAAGAGTTACATTGGCATTTTCAGTCGCGCTTGTATTTACGACTGTCGCACTTACCGTATAATATTTATGCTCCTCCGCTTCTACTGAAAAACGCACAGGCATTTTACCATCTGCCATATTTTTCACAGCATCCTCGTCATATGTGCTGTAATCAGCTTCAACATATGATTTCCCATCTGCATTGCCCGATTTTAATACGGTGTGCGGTTCCCCGTCAGAATACTTAAACCCGTCTGTGCGTCCGTCCGATACGTCAGGCGAATTTTCCAATCCGTAAAAGCCGTATGCCCTTCCGTCGTATTGTTTTCCGTAAGCCATGTCTGCGCCTACCGCAATTTCACCGTCCGACACGCTGTCCGAGCCGAATACAAATACCATATCAGGCACATTATCAGATAAAAATTCAATAGGCTTCATACTCTCTAACGATTCCCAATAAAATATTTTAATATGTCCGCTGTTATCAGGTTTTACGGCTTCGGAAATGCTTATTGTTTCTGTTTTTATATCTTTTAACACTCCGTTATCGTCATATTCCGCAATAATCTTCACACATTGTTTTTCGTCCGGCTTTCGTGTTGGTATCGCGGCAGGCGTTATTGTCGGTGTTGCTATTGGTATTTCTGTTGGTATTGATGGCGACGGACTTGGAGACACATTTCCGCTACCACACAGTCTTTCTAATTTCTCTACAACTGCTGGAATATAAAACTCCTTGCAAGCAGATACATTCGGGTGCGAACCCTTGCCGCCTATCATATATTTTAACATTTGCGCCGTATCTGTTGTATCAAGAGCGGAATCAGCGAACATATCCACAACCTCTACATTCCACTTTTTACATATTGCAACAGACAAGTCGTGCAGCTTTTTCTGTATTTCCCTATTCCTTGCGCCGGACTTATGAATTGTTACAAAAACAAATTTGCTTGTCTGCCATTTCTGTTTCATTGTATATATTGTCTGTTCAAACGCGCCGCAGAAAGTATTTGCGTCAAATTCCGTTATTCCGTCAGCAGTTATTTCACCATAGCACTGAGTTACGTCCCTGTTTGCTCCTCCGGAATTAAACGAATCGGTTTCCTCGCTGCCATATGCGTCGTTTGTGTAACCCTCAAATAGCACAATATCAGGCGCTATATCCGGCGCGTTATTTATCTGATTAAGAATTTGATTATTGCTTGGCATAATTGTCGCGCCGTTCTTCGCCATCATATTGAGCTTTATACTGTAATCATTGGATATTAACCGCATAAACGACTGTTTCGGCGCAGTATGACCGTACACAATGCTGTCTCCAAACGCATATACTGATTTGTGATTTATAGGACTTTCTATATTCGGCACAACTGGTCCGGCGTCGCCTATTATCTTTACTGTCAGATTATCAACGCTTACGCTGCCGCTTTCGCCGGCCGAGCGAAGGTACATTGAACCAATATTGCTTTCAAGATTTGAACTAAAAAAGCTCGTTTCATATTCCGCGCTTTTACCGTTTTTATTTGACAATGTGATTTTAACAGTCTTACTGCTAAAATCCGCGTCAGCATCAAGATGTACCCAATCGCCTATAAAATCAGTATCCGACATTTCTCCATTCACGCGCAGTGTACTTCCGCCGTTATATTCTAAGCCTATTATATGACCGTCTGTAGGAGTATTGCCTGCGACAGCACCCCAAGTTATATTGTTTCCGCTGAATGACGGATTTGTATTGCCTATTGTAAACTGACTGTTTCCCTTATTATTTCCCGCGGGCTCTGTAAATTTCAAATCAGCGGTTATCTTAACAGTCTTTTCCATTGCGCCTATTTCGTCAAAGGTTGTATACGCTCCTGTTGTTGACGAGCCTGTTTTATGCTGTATGTACTTTGTATTATCATTTTCAAGCATTGGCAAGGGAACAGAGCTATCCTGTTTTTTCCACTTGCTTGCGTCCACTGTGTAGTTTTCAAAATCCTCATAATAATCATACTGCGCCACATTGTTAAATTTAAGCATCAGCGTCATCTCATTTGTATACGGCACGGTAAGCTGTGAAGTCATATCGTTTACATTATACAAATTATAAAGTCCATCTTCTGTTTTAACCGTAAAATTCTGTTTTAAAATTTCGGGAATGGTATAGGTATCTCCATCCTTATAATTTGCGGTAAGAATAACATCATCTTTAATCTTATTATTTTCTTCGTCACAGTACTGTATTATGATATTTGCTGTTTTGTCGTTCAGAGTTGGTATCGTTGTAGGAGCTATTATAGGTGTCGCCGTTGGAGTTGGCGCTGCGGTCGGTGTCGGTTTTGCGGTTGAAACCTTACATATAATTTCATTGCCAAAGCTATCTTTTTTTGAATATGAATATTCTGTATTTATCATATCTCTATAGCCTAGCTTATATAATTACTCAGCTACGATTGACGCGTATTTCATCACTCCAAGATATGATGAGTGAGTATAGTCTGTCCCTTTTCCTTTCAGAACACCAAGGTTATTTCCTATGTTGTTTTTAAAGGTATCTGTATTTTCATTATAATAAAGGTCGTTAAGGATTTTGCTTGACAATGCCGAGAGGTCTATTGACGGAACATTTTGTTCTTCCGCGGCTTCAAGCATTACGTCACTGAAACAATTTGATGTTTCGTGACGTGACGGCATTGCATTAGGATTGACAAGAATTATTGGTAAATAAATATCCTTTGCGCTCTGTACCATTTCCGTAACAGCTGTTTTCATTGTATTTCTGTTTGTGTCAAGTCCCTCGGTCGCGCCTTTGCTGTCGGGATTCCAATAATCGTTTACTCCAGATTCCAAGAGAAATATATCGCCCTCTAAGGCATTGTATATAATTCCCGGATATGCGGTTGTTTGAAGTGTTGCTGCCCAATAGCCCGCATTAGCGAGATTTACAACCTCATACTTATTCGTGTTAATAAATTTGCTTAATACCTGTCCCCAGCCTGTCTGAGTATTGCCTAGATAATTACCTTCGCTGCCGCCGTAATAATTAGCAACAAGCGAATCGCCCGTTATAAAAATTTTCTTTTTAGGCTTTACTACAGATGGCGATTTCACAACCTTAACATACGACAGACTATTTGCGCTGTCCTTCGTCTGAATTATAATTTTTTGCTCATTGCCCTCAACTCTTATATCATTAGCGGTATAGGTTGAGCCCGTGCTTACGCTTCTGCCTGCGCCGTTTTGGTCTATGTTGTTTGCCGCCATATATCCGTTTACATACAAATCCGTATGATTAGTTGAGCCATTTGTAACGGTTATGTTGTAGCGTCCGTCAGGGAAAACGTCCGCAAGAGTAATTCCATTTCCGTACGCAAGCGTCTTTTTGTATTCATATATTGGCGCAATTTCTATGTCGTCACCCTCGGAAGCTGTTACCTCAATGCCATCTAAGCCGTTTATACTATCACCGCGTTCAACAACAGTCTGACTTATTTGCTCTTTATCTCTTGCAACCGTTACCTGATAGGCTGTAATATTTACGCTGTTTGATATTTTGCTTATATCTACAACAGGATTTTCCGATTCAGCCTTTGTTACAACAGAATATACCACACCGTCTTTTTCGGGTACAGTTTCAATGACGCTTTCATATGAAAGCGTCAGCTTCGGCTGATATTCACTTCCATATGAAAGCATTTTCGCTCGGCTGTTACAGCTTGTAACTACTATAGTAATTCCCGACTCTGCTTTTTTAACACATTCGCTTACATCAACAGTTATTTTAACATATTTTGTTCCGTCAATCGTAACATTCTCGCTTGTTGGAGCAAAGCTGCCGCCGCTGTAACCATAACTTTCCAGATAATTTGAATAAGTCAGTAAATCATAATCGAAAAGCGGTGTTTCATCTGCCTTTGTTTTACAGCTGGCCGCTGTGTTTGATATGTACGCTTCAAAGGTTGCCTCTGTAATTCCTGCGTTGATTTGCTCCTCGGTCAGCGTGAACTGAGAAAAAGCGTATCCGCCCCAATTCTTTCCATCAACAGTTGAATTTTTATTGTATTGCTCATATCCATTATTTATACTGCCGTCTGTGGTACCGTTAATACTCTTAACAACGGCATTATTTTGATAGTATATTGAGCAAGTGCCATTAAGCGTTGCTTCGTGTGAAATTTCCGTGTCCGCAAATCCCTGTAAAACAGGTAATGTTCCCGCCGTTATTGCTGTCGCCAGCGATAGGGCAATAATTTTTTTGGATTTCATAGATAAGCTCCTCTCTGTAAATTATGTTCCGATAATTTTCTTTATTTATATTGTATCAAAATTTTTTAAAGAAAACATACATAAAAATTATTGAATTTATAAAAAATCGTTTAAAAATTCCTGCTTTTATGATACAATAGATATAAAGCGGAATAGCGGAGGAATTTATTATGAAATATTATGTATATTCGGACACAAAAAATTTTTATATTGAGAGAGCAAAACGAGTAGGCGCATACAATATGGTTTGTCAGCATTATCACAGCTCCTATGAATTTCTATTTATTCTTGACGGAAAGCGTTATGTTTTTTTTAATGACAGAACATATGAGCTTACGCGCGGCGATTTGGTAATATTAACGCCGTACACTATTCACTATACTGAAAGCAGAGACTCGGAGTATGCCGAAATTTACGCACTTAATCTGAATACCGCTTTTCTGTCGCCATTATTTACAGACGGCGAAACCGAAAAACAAATACATAATATTCATTCATGCGTACTGCATTTGGATGAAAAAAGTTTTGATACCATATTAAATTTATGTGAACAAATGAACAGCTTTTTAGGTATGCAGAAGCCGTTTTGTACTAACATATTGCGTTCATACATATTCATTTTTTTGAATAAAATAAATGCTCTTTGCATAAATAATTCATCAAGCATCAATGAAAACCGAGGTATGGAATATTCAAATGATTTTGTAAAAGCTGTTTCATATATTGTAAAAAATTATAAAAATGATATTACTTTAGACTTTATTTCAAATTATGTACATATGAGCAAGTCGTATTTTTGCTATGTTTTTGCAAAGGAAACAGGCTCAACATTTTTGCAGTATGTAAATAATCTGCGCGCCGCCGAAGCGCATAGATTATTGCTTGAAACAGATATGAAAATACACGAGATTTCCAATAATGTGGGTTTTCATTCTGTCGCTCATATGACACGGATTTTTAAGGAAATACACGGTGTATCACCGACAGCGTTCAGGAGAAATATTAAAACAGAAAATTAAAAATATGAGCAGTATACATCAAAAAATATTTTAAGCAAATATGCTGATGATAA
>CAJUFV010000009.1 GCA_910585795.1 uncultured Clostridia bacterium
AGATATTTCTTTCTTTTTTCTTGCCGTTGATACTTTGGACGCATATGGATATTCAGAAATAATATCTTCAGCAGAAATAACAAGCTTTGCTCCCTGCTGTATAAGCACATTTGTTCCTTGAAAAAATTTATCATTAATACTGCGCGGAACAGCAAAAATATCCCTATTATTTTCCAGCGCGTAAGCAGCAGTTATTAAAGAACCGCTTTTTTCCGGTGCCTCTGTTACAAGCACGCCTCTCGAAAGCCCCGCAATAATCCTGTTGCGCTCCGGAAAATGTTTCTTCAGCGGCATCGTACCGGGCGGATATTCTGTCATTATACAACCATCTACTGCCATAGCTTTATAGAGCTCGGCATTTTCTGCTGGATACACTCTGTCAATTCCGCATCCAATAACTCCGACCGCTATTCCTCCGGCTTCAATAGTTGTCCATGCGCCAACCGCATCAATCCCTACTGCCAGTCCTCCCACCGTTACAACACCATTTTCCGCAAGAGCGGTACATAGTTTTTCCGTGATATTATTTCCATATTCACTTGATTTGCGTGTTCCAACTACCCCTATTGTAAGTACTTTATCCAGTTCAGGAACTTTTCCAAGTATATATAATACATATGGTGGATTTGTTATATTTTTTAACAATTGCGGATAATTTTTATCATTAAATACTATTATTTTTGCACCAAGTCTCAGTGAAAGTCCTGCGACATGCTTTGCTTCTGATAAATCCTTGTCCATTAATGCAATCTTATCTTTGTCGTTAATACCATATATATTATTAAAATATTTCGAAAAATATATCTCTTCAATACTTCCAAAATATTCTAAAAGCAATGTTACCTTAGCCGGTGTAATACATTTCTTTACTGTAAGCCACACCCAATATAACATATGTTCCATTTTTTCACCACCTGAAATATCTATGTTACATTACTACAAAATCTTTAAATTGTCAAGTCTCCTGCCGAACAGTCTCATACATAAGAATTGCTGCGGCTACTCCGACATTCAGTGATTCCGCCTTTCCTAAAATGGGAATTTTTACGCATTGACATATCTGCCTTATCTCAGTAGATATTCCATTTGCCTCATTACCAACCGCAATAACAACAGGTCCCCTCATATCAATCTCTCTATAATCGGCGGTATTTTCATCAAGTGCGCCGGCAATAAGAGAAAAACCTATTTCCTTTAATTTATTAAGTACATCAGAATTTAAATCTGTCACTATATCTATATGAAAAAAACTTCCCATACTTGAGCGGACTGTTTTAGGACTATACGGGTCAGCGCATCCCTCCGACAAAAGTACCCCCCCAAATCCCGCCGCATCAGCTGTACGTATAATTGTACCAAGATTGCCAGGGTCATTCACACAATCGCAATATATATAGTTTTTTGATATATCCGGAATAAAGTCTCTGGTATTGTCCATTCTTAAAACCGCCAGTATTCCTTGCGGTGTTTGTGTATCACAAATTTTTTCAAATACGTTATCCGCCAGTTTATAAACTGGTATTTCTTCCGTATATAAAAACTCTTCATTAGAAAAAAACGAATCAGAAATATACAAACCTATAATCATTTTTCCTGCGTTTATAGCGTCTGACACAGATTTTTTCCCTTCTGTAATATATTCACCGTATTTCTGTCTTGATTTTTTTTGAGACAGCAATTTTATATATTTACACTTATTATTAGATACAGACGTAATTTCTATCATGGCTTTTTATTCCTTATGTTAATATATTTTCTATTAATTATATACCTAAAACCAAAATTTATCAACAAAAATTTTAAGTAACAAACAAAATCTATACAGCGTATTATAATATAAGAACTATTAAGGAGATGATTATATTGAATTCAAACGTAATGTTTGCGCTGTCTCTCACTATTATGGCCGGACTCGCAACAGGCGTAGGCAGCGTCATTGCAGTTTTTGCAAAAACTACAAACACAAAATTTCTCGCAGGCTCACTCGGCTTTTCCGCAGGAGTAATGCTATACGTCTCGATGATAGAAATTTTCCAGAAATCGCGTACATATCTTTCTGCAGCAATGGGTGATAAAATAGGATATTATATTGCTGTTGCCGCATTTTTTGGCGGTATATTGTTTATAGGTCTAATTGATTATTTTGTACCATCTGCGGAAGGTGATATAGGTAATCTCAATGACAAAGACAATCGTTCTATTGCACTTAAACGTATGGGATTTATGACCGCTTTAGCAATCGGTATACATAACTTTCCTGAAGGTCTTGCAACATTCACATCAGCGCTCAAAGACCCCCATTTAGGTATTGCTATCGCTGTAGCAATTGCGATACATAACATTCCGGAAGGTATTGCCACTTCCGTTCCAATATATTACTCAAGCGGTAGCAGAAAGAAAGCCTTTCTTGTATCTTTCTTTTCTGGAATAACCGAACCCTTAGGAGCTATTATCGGCTTTCTTATACTCCGTCCATTCTTCAACGACACAATTTTTGGTATTCTGTTCGGAGCAATAGCTGGAATCATGGTGTTTATCTCTATTGAAGAGCTTCTTCCTATGGCTCGCGAATATGAAAAAAGCAAAGTAACCATTATCGGAACAATCCTAGGCATGGGAATTATTGCACTGAGTTTACTATTGTTCATTTAATAGTATTTCATCACCAACATAAAAAGGGCGTTTTGAACAAACGTCCTTTTTATCATTATTTCTGCGTTCTGTCAGGAACAATTTCTTCTAATTTATGCGCTGCCGCCAGTGCAAGATTTTTAAGCAGAAGCTTTTGTGTTTCATCAGCTCCAGAACCGGCTGTTATATCAATAATACATCCTCTGTCATATACGTGAATTGATGGAAATGCAATGTATGCTTCCTGACCTATTCCTGATACAATCTCCGCTGATGAACGCTTTGCCTTTTCTTCCTCATACTGCTCAAAAAGCATCTGATAATCTATATCTTCCGTAAATTGTGTGATTTTAACACTTACTATATCACTCTGACCAATAGGCTCACTCCTATATAGTACAGTTCCAATATTACCTTCACGCACTGTTCCCGATGGTTCAATAACAGGTGTATATCCCGCATTGATTACAACATCATCAAGGGTTACAAGCGTAGCTGGGTCAATATCCGGCATTTGCGTCGGCATAGCCTTTGAAAACAGTCCGCCATCGCCTCCGCAGGCGCATAACCAAATTGTCATAAGTAAACTTGAAATTACAAATAATGCTTTTTTCATACTTCGTCCTCCGACTTACTTCATGGCAATTGCATCTTTAGAGTTCTTTACAATATTTTCAGCCGTAAGCCCATACTCTTTAAATAATTCAGCAGGCTTGCCAGACTTTCCAAAACGGTCTGTACCAATAATCTTTACAGGAACAGGCGCATTAGAGCATACAATCTCCGTTACAGCACTGCCAAGACCTCCCATTATATAATGTTCCTCAGCTGTTACAATCGCTCCAGTCTCCTTTGCTGCTTTTATTATTATATCCGCATCAATAGGTTTTATTGTATGGATATTTATTACCCTAGCGTCTATTCCATCCGCCTTAAGTATTTCAGCTGCTTCTAGAGCCATACCTACCATAAGACCTGTTGCAATAATAGTTACATCTTTACCATCTTTAAGCTGGACACCCTTACCCAATTCAAATTCATAATCATCACTATTTATATTTTCAACAGCAAGACGGCCAAACCTCATATATACAGGACCATCATGCTCAATAGCTGCCTTCACAGCCTGCATCGCTTCTGTATCATCAGCAGGATTAATAATAACCATATTAGGAATTGAACGCATAAGCGCTATATCTTCCAGACACTGATGCGATGCGCCGTCCTCACCTACAGAAATACCCGCGTGAGTCGCGCCTATTTTTACATTAAGCTTTGTATATCCTATTGAATTTCGCACCTGTTCAAAGGCTCTGCCGGCCGCAAACATTGCAAAGGTTGAGGCAAAAACTGTCTTTCCAGCAGCAGCAAGTCCAGCGGCAACGCACATCATGTTCCCCTCAGCAATACCCATATTAATAAATCTTTCAGGATATTCCTTTTTAAACATATCTGTCTTTGTTGACTTTGAAAGGTCGGCATCAAGTACGACAATATTAGAATTATTTCCGTATTTCACAAGTGCCGCGCCATATGATTCTCTTGTAGCTTTTTTTGACATTATAAATTCTCCTCCAATCCTTTGATTATTTCGTCAAGCTCTGCGATAGCCAGATTATATTCATCTTCCTTAGGAGCCGCTCCATGCCATGCTGGATTATTTTCCATAAAAGAAACGTTTTTACCCTTTACAGACTTCATAATAATAGCTGTAGGTTGTCCTTTTGTCATCTTTGCTTCTTCCACAGCAGAAAACAATTTTTCAAAATCATGAGCATCTGATACTATGACATGCCATCCAAAAGCTTCAAATTTTTTATCTATAGGCGTAGGATTCATAACCTTTGTTATATCACCGTCTATCTGCAAACCATTATTATCAACAAAAATTGTAAGATTGTCCAGTTTATAATGAGCCGCAAACATAGCCTGTTCCCATACCTGCCCCTCTTCAAGCTCACCGTCACCAAGAATTGAATAAACCCTATAATTTTTATCATCAAGCTTTGCCGCAAGAGCCATTCCTCCGGCAACAGACACACCCTGACCCAATGAGCCAGTTGACATATCCACTCCCGGTACCTTGTTCATATCAGGATGTCCCTGTAAATAACTGTCTATATTTCTGAAAGTTTTAATATCTTCCTTTGGAATGAATCCCTTTTCTGCCAGTACTCCGTAAAGCGCAGGAGCGGTATGTCCCTTTGAAAGTACAAATCTATCCCTATTTTCCATCTTTGGATTTTCAGGATCTACATTCATCACCTCAAAATACAGCAGTGTAAGTACATCCGCTATTGAAAGCGAACCTCCCGGATGTCCGGATGCCGCATTATATACAGCTGTCAGAGCGCTCTTACGCACATTATTAGCGATAATAGAAAGCTCCATTATTCTTTTCTTATCCATTGGTTATTTTTCCTCCCTTAATTGATTATTTATCTAACGCATTTTCATACGCTATATTCATCAGTTCCTCCAGCCGCTCACTGTCTTCTGAAAGATAAAGAAAACCTATAAGCGCTTCAAATCCTGTAGCCTTTCTGTAATCTGCCATATCCGCATTTTTAGGCATTGTATTTGATTTTGCATTTCTGCCGCGCTTATATATAGACGTTTCATCCTCTGTCATATACGGCAGCATTGCATTTATACTGTTTGCCTGAGAACTAGCTTTTACATACTGTACCGTATGCTTATGAAGTTTATTTGCTGGTATATTTTCATATTGCTCAATCACTTTTGTGCGTACAAAAAGCTCATATACACCGTCACCGATATATGCAAGAGCTAGCGGCGAACATTGTGACGTTTTTTTACTCGTTACTAACATTTATTAACCCTCTATATATGACCATTTTACCCCCATAGGCGTATCCTTCAGCACTATGTTCATTTTCTTTAGCTTATCACGGATAGCATCCGCCTCCGCCCAATCTTTTTCAGCACGCGCCTTATTGCGCCTCTTAATAAGTTCTTCTATTTCCGCATCCAGATGTTTTTCGGCCGATTTCTGAAAAAGCCCCAGAACTCCACCAAGCTCGTGTATACTCTCAAGTGTTTTTTCTATAATCTGCCGAGCATTATTACCCTCACTTGAGAGCTCGGTATTTGAAGCATATACTATATCAAATATTGCGGCAATGGCATCAGCCGTATTCAAATCATCATCCATTGAATCAATAAATTTCTGTTTATATTTATCGATTTTTATACTGTATTCCTTTTCTTTCTGAGTCAGGTCTCTTTCCACGCTACCTTTTGAAAGAAACTCTAGATTATCTATACAAGTGTAAACCCTATCAACAGCAGATTTTGCCTGCTCCATAAGGGTATCAGCAAAATTTATAGGATTTCTATAATGCGCTGATAACATGAAAAAACGTATTACCTCACCGTCATAGTCCTTTAGTATGTCACGCACAGTAAAGAAATTCCCTAACGATTTGCTCATTTTTTGATTATTAATGTTTATATAACCGTTATGCATCCAATAATTCGCAAATGGTTTACCGTTTGCGCACTCACTCTGTGCAACTTCATTCTCATGATGAGGGAAAATTAAATCCTGTCCTCCAGAGTGAATATCTATTGTCTCTCCAAGAAATTTATTAACCATGGCGCTGCATTCTATATGCCACCCTGGTCTTCCCATTCCCCAAGGACTTTCCCATGCCGGTTCGCCTTCCTTCTGCTTTTTCCACAAGGTAAAATCCATAACATCCTTCTTGGTTTCGTTGATGTCTATACGTGCTCCAGCTTCAAGAGCCTCAAGCGGTTGCTTTGACAGCTTTCCATATTCCTTAAATTTCTTTGTTGAAAAATATACATCTCCATCAACACTATACGCATATCCTTTATTCTCAAGCTTTTTTATAATGTCAATAATAGCGTCAATATTATCTGTAGCCTTTGGATGAATTGTTGCTCTGTTAACACCGATTGCTCCTGCATCTCTGAAATACTCTTCCATAAAACGCTCGCCCAGTTCTCTGACAGTTATGCCTTCTTCATTAGCGCGTTTTATCATCTTATCATCAATATCGGTAAAATTTTGAACAAATTTCACTGTATATCCGCAATATTCAAGATAGCGACGCATTGTGTCAAAAACAATAAACGGTCTTGCATTTCCTATATGAAAATAATCATACACCGTAGGGCCGCATGAATACATTTTCACCTCATTTTTATTTATAGGAACAAATTCTTCTTTCTGCCTTGTAAGCGTATTATACAGCTTCATCACAATTACTCCTTTTTTCAAATTCTGCCAATCATATTTAATTATATCGCAAAATAAAAAAAATTACAACCCGTTTTTGCGAAAAAATACTTA
>CAJUFV010000010.1 GCA_910585795.1 uncultured Clostridia bacterium
CGGTTGAATAACCGGTATTAGCGCCATATATGAATACGCCGCAACTGCAATTGCCGGCAGTAATGACGGAGCAAGTGATTTTGTCACATAAATCGCAGTTGGCCCGTCAGCGCCGCCAATTATACCAATTGATGCGGCTTCTCTCACACCAAAGCTGATTGATGGTATAAGCGCGCTCAGCACTAATGCTCCCACAAATGTGAAAAACACACCAAACTGAGCAGCTGCACCAAGAAGAATACTTTTAGGATTAGCAATAAGCGGGCCGAAATCGGTCATACAGCCTATGCCAACAAAGATAAGAGGCGGATAAATCCCAAGCTTAACGCCAAGATAAAGCAGGTCAAGTAAACCGCCCTCACGCACAATTTTACCTACATCAAGGACGTGTCCGTCTATCATATATCTGGTATCTGTAAACCATTCAGTATGCATCATAATAGCACTCGAATCCTTTATCATGGGCAGATTTGTAAGAAGCATACCAAACGCTATCGGAAGCAGTAATAGCGGCTCGAATTTTTTTACTATTGCAAGATACAGTAGTACACAGGCAATAATAAGCATTATAATAGTTTTTACAGCGTCAAGACCTCCGCTTGAAATGAGGGCGAAAAAGCCTGTATTCTGCAAAAAGTTTGAAAAGCTTTCTAACACTTTTTTGTCACCACTTTCTTTTAATTTAGCCGTAAATATAATTAGTTTTATAAATTTACAAGTTAAAAAACATTAATTTACTGAAACTATTACATCACCGCTGTTTACGCTGTCACCAGCAGATACGCTTATACCTGCAACTATGCCGTCAACACCTGCGAAAATTTCATTTTCCATTTTCATAGCTTCGAGTACAGCTACCAAGGTACCAGATTCAACCTTATCACCCACATTAACTTTTACTGACACGATAGTACCAGGCATAGGAGCTTTAACCTGTTTTGCGCCTGCAACAGGTGCTGCTTTTGGAGCTGATGTTGTCGTCTTTTGTGCGGAAACAGGAGCCGGCGCTGAAGCTGCAACAGGTGCTGCTATAGGAGCACTAACAGCTCCGCCCACTTCTTCAACGTCAACCTCATATGTTTTTCCGTTCACTGAAATATTGAATTTTCTCATTGCAATTCCTCCTTTTATATTATTACGTTTTTTTACCCTGTAACCACAGTTTGATGTACTGTAGTTTTTTTAAAATCTGTTATTAATAGTTTCTGTTAAACCTGCTTTATTCCAAGAAGGTATTTTATTATCAATTCTTCTATATGATTTAATCTTCAGATTATATGTGGAAGTATTAAGGCTGGCAGCAACTGCCGCTGTAAGTACAGCAATAAGCTCTTCCTCATCATCCTGCATCGCCTGTACAATTTCATTAGTCTTTGAGTCCTTGAGTAATGCTGTCTCCGTATGCTGTTTTGGCGTTCTGTAAAATATCACTTTAAAAAGCATTAATACAATCATAAGTATAATAAGTACAGAAAATACGATTGCCAAGCCGATAACAGTAGTTTCTCCTCCAATGCTTAAAGCTTCACCTATAGTAACGCCCTTTCCAGTTAATAATGCGTCTGAATACATATCAAAATCTCCTTTCTAAACTTAGCAACACTTAGTATGCTATATTATAAATACTTTGTGGTGCGCGTTCCTTTGCGAATAACAATATTTTTATACTATTATACGGAAGCTTGTATTTAAACAGGAAGATTTCCATGCTTTTTAGCCGGACGTGAATCACGCTTTGAAGCTAGCATCTCAAGCGCCGCAATAATTCTTGGTCTTGTTGAATCAGGCTCAATTACATCATCAACATACCCGCGTTTTGCAGCTTCATAAGGAGACGCAAACTTGTTTCTGTATTCCTGGATTTTTTCATTCCTTGTAGCCATAGGGTCGGAGCTGTTTTTAATTTCATTTTTAAAAATAATATTTGCGGCACCGTCAGGTCCCATAACTGCAATTTCAGCTGTTGGCCAAGCCATTACAATATCTGCCCCCAAATGCTTGGAATTCATTGCTATGTAGGCTCCTCCGTATGCTTTTCTTAGTATCACATTAATTTTGGGAACAGTTGCCTCAGAGAATGCATAAAGCAACTTTGCCCCATGTCTTATAATACCATTCTGTTCCTGCTCTACTCCAGGGAAATAACCGGGGACATCTGTGAATGTTACAAGCGGAATGTTAAAGCTATCGCAGAAACGCACAAATCTCGCAGCCTTGTCCGATGAATCAACGTCAAGTGAACCGGCCATAATTTTAGGCTGATTTGCAACAATACCTATTACTTGTCCGTTCATTCTTGCAAAGCCCACCACAATATTCTGCGCAAAACCACTTTGAATTTCAAAGAAATTACCGTTATCTACTAATTCTTCAATAACTTCTTTAACGTCATACGCTTTATTTGCCTCGTCAGGAACGATTGTTGTAAGCTTTTCAGATAATCTGTTAATTTCATCTGATACAGGAGTATATGGAGCTTCCTCAAGATTATTTGACGGCAAGAATGATAAAAGTCTCTTAATCTGCTCAATACATTCCTCATCGCTGGCTGCTTTAAAATGCGCAACACCGGATTTTGATGTATGTGTCTGAGCACCTCCCAGTTCTTCACTTGTAACATTTTCACCTGTTACAGAACTGATAACCTGTGGTCCTGTAATGAACATCTGACTTGTTTTTTCAACCATAAAGATAAAATCTGTTATAGCCGGCGAATAAACCGCACCGCCAGCGCATGGACCCATAATAACTGAAATTTGAGGAATGACTCCGCTATTCATGGTATTTCTGAAGAAAATTTCACCAAAGCCTGAGAGAGCGTCTATTCCCTCCTGAATTCTAGCACCGCCGCTATCATTCATTCCTATTATAGGAGCTCCCATTTTTGCGGCCATATCCATAACTTTACAAATCTTCTTAGCATGCATTTCTCCCAAAGAACCGCCAATGACAGTAAAATCCTGTGCATAAACATATACAAGGCGTCCATCTACTGTTCCATATCCGGTAACAACTCCTTCTCCCGGAGCTTCAACACAATCCATACCAAATTCAGTACATCTGTGTGTTACAAAAGCATCAATTTCCACAAAGCTGCCATCATCAAGAAGAGTATTGATTCTCTCTCGGGCTGTCAGTTTGTTTCCGTCATGCTGCTTTTTGATTTTTGCTTCACCACCGCCGTTATTAATAACATTTCTGCGATATTGAAGTTCAGTCAACTTATCAACTGTTCCCATGATTTAACCTCCATTATTGTAGATTA
>CAJUFV010000011.1 GCA_910585795.1 uncultured Clostridia bacterium
AAATACAGAAGCTGCCTGACAATGGCAGCTTCATGCTAAAAATTCATATATTCAATATACATTTTCTGAAATTCAGGAATACTGCCGAGAGAAATTTCATCAGAAATTTTTTTTATATGCTTAATACGGCAGTCAGCATTATTATCTGAATAATATTTTGCGCAGCCTCCCAGCGAGCTGTTGCCCAATATCTTTGTTTTCCCGACAAATTCAGCCGGAAGCAGACCTATACGGCATGCCTTCTCTATTGAAAGTCCATAGCCAAAGCCTCCGGCAAGATAAACCGTATTTATATCTGAAAGCCTTACCCGCGCTCTTTGAGCCAGTGCCTTTATTCCGGCGCAAACCGCTGATTTAGCCATTTGAACCTGTCGTATATCCTGCTGGGTAAAAATCACATTGTCAGTAAGTCTATATCCATCTGTAAAATATTTTTTCTCCAACAATCCTGTACTGTCAATAATACCTTTATCCAGTAATTCAGAAACAAGCTCAATAATCCCTGTGCCGCATAATCCAACAGGTTTTTTATCTGCTATAGTTTTTAGTGTCCCTGTTTTTAAATCCACTCCGCATATTGCTCCGTCAACACTGCCTGTACCGCATGAAATCCTTCCGCCTTCAAAAGCGGGTCCGGCAGCCGTAGATGTGACAATTATTTTTTTATTGTCCCCAACTGCCATTTCACCGTTTGTCCCCAAATCAATAAACATATTAATTTTATCCGAGCAATCAAAATCACACATATACATTCCGCTGACAATATCACCGCCTACAAAGGCAGAAATCCCGCCGTAAATCACAGTCGGAACTGATGGCAGAGTATTTTCGGTAATCCTGTCAAGAGTTGTTTTCATCGTATCTAAATATTCGCTCTTAAACGGGAATTTACCAAGATTCTCACAAGAATATCCCATAAGCAGATGTATCATTGCCGTATTACCTGCAATCACAATTTTATTTACACTGTCAACATTCTTTGTAAGATTTTTATAACCGTTTATAAGGGTATATCGTATAAGTGATGACAATTCTCCAATTCTGCCTCGGTTTGCCGCGTCAATACGTGAAAGCACATCCGTTCCAAAACGTCTCTGTGAATTTACCGTTTTATACCTTTTTAGTGTCCCCTCTGATGTGATAAGCTCAAACACAACCGTTGTGGTTCCTATATCAATACATATTATTTTTTCTCCATTATTCAGGTTGGGCTTATATACATATTCCGCCAGTATTTCAAATTCACCTTTACGTCTTACACTTCTTCTGGGGCAATCAAAATTATTACACCTTGAACAGTCATGCTGAGCTATAAAAACATTACGGTCAGAAGTAAATTCCAAAATATAGCCCATAGTTTTAACCGGACTAAACATAAACGCCTCTGTTATATTAACGCCTGCTTTATACGCCTTTGTCTTTTCCAGTATGATTTTTTGTTCAGACAGCGGTATATCCTCCGGCGCTGACATACGTTTTTGTACGCCCAAATTACATTTGGCACAGTTATATTTTATATAATCAGAGAAAGCATTATCTAACGCAAATAAGAACTCATCAGCCATTGTATCTGCCAGTATACCCTTCATTCCTTCTCCCTGTTCAAAAAAAGACCTCGAATAATCACTGACCATCTCTCCAACCGATAAAATACAATAGCCTGTCATATTTTCTCTATACATCACCGCATACGGTTTAATCAACGCATACAGCTCATTATACATTTCATCGTACCAGCCGGCAATTCTGTCATATATATCATTGCCCGGAAAACATTTCAGTGCTTTCAGAACATTCTCTTTATCTATTTTTAAAGCAATATCTTTTATTTCAATATTCTCCATAATACATATACCTCATATAGAAAAACAACGGCACCTATGTGCCGTCCTAAACGAACATATTCAGGACAATTGTCTAGAATATGCTTACTTATTAGTTTAATTTTTAAAATTTCCCGTTCGCTCTGTCAAAAACCCACTGTGTAGAAGCAGAAAATTCCCTGTTCATACGTTTCAGCGGCATATCTGTATTACCGGTAAATCTATTAACACCATAATCAGTACTAAATGAAATTTTATATCCTAGCTGATTTTTTACCGCTTTGTCTATTTCTGTTGTATAATATCCATATGGCCAAGAAATACTTGTCACATCAATTCCTGTTATTTTTTTTAGCTTTTCAGCATTATTTTTTATATCCGTCAACACATCTGGAATACTTGATTCATTAGTATATATAGCATGCAGATTTTCAACAGGTGTCTGATGAATAGCGTTTGTATGATTTCCTATTTCAACAAGACCGCTGTGAGCCATCTCATACGTTTCGTCAGCCGTCAAATATCCATAGCGATTGATGTATGAACCCACAAGAAACATAGTTGCCTTTGCGTTATGCTTTTGAAGAACCGGAAATATTTCCGTATAAAAATTTGAATAGCCGTCATCAAATGTCAGCAAAAGGATTTTTTTACCGTCAATATCTGATATATTGGCAGTTGCAAGCTCTGTCGCCGTCATTGTGATATAACCGCAGTCCTTGAAATATTGAATATCATTATCCAACTGCTCAACAGAAACAGTAAAATCTCCCCAGCGTTCAGGGTCAGATTTTACGCTATGATACATTAGAGCCGCAACATTAGCTGCTGCCTGCACGGATACCGATTCAACAGCTATCATAGTAAATAATAAAATTGCCGCAATAAGCTTTTTCATTTTCTTAACCTCCATAGCAACTTTATTTTACTATATAATAGCTTATATGTCAAGTTTAATGGAGAATCATCATAAAATTCCATAAACTCTAGGTATTACACACTTTTGTTTTATTGCCAAATTATACAAAAACGTGACTGTTAAATAAAAACAGTCACGTTTTCAATTATTTAAAAAATACTCATCTATACCTTTAGCAATAGCATGACCTATCGCATCACTTGAAGAATTCAAAAGCTCTAAATCACTGATGTTATCAAAAAATCCAATTTCCAGATACGCAATCGGCACCGGACATTTATTAAACAAAATAAGGTATTCTTCACCGTCAATAGGCGCATTCTCCGCAAGACCGCTCGCCAAGGCAATATTTGTATTTAATATCTTCGCAAGAGCATTTGACCTGTCTGCATAATCATATTGTATACCGCTCTGACTATACTGACCGCTCAAACTTATGTAAGAAGTACCGCTGCCTCCGCCAGCATTTGAATGTATACAGATATACGCCGCCGCATCAGCAGCCTCATGTATATCATTATTTTCAAAACAACAGGAAACACGTCTGTCCATTGACGGATTCTGCGCGTTGGACGTTCTTGCCATCCGAACCTCATAGCCCATCTGCTCCAAATACTTCTTAGCCGCAAGCGCATTATTTAAATTTATGTCCGGTTCTATATCCCTGTCTCCGTTGCTTATTGGATACCAGCACGACCCATTTTCCGGCACTGTTCCTGTACAGCCGTCTCCTTCACAATTCTCACCAAATGTGCCATTTTTATAATGCCGCCATTCTCCCCATTCGCCGCACGCATCATTATACACATACCCTTCCTCAGCTTTTTCTTTGTCTGTCATTAATGATGATTGTTTTCCATGCCCCGCGTCAATAACAATAATCATTCTCCCATCTTTACCGGCTGCCATTTTAGCTTTCATGCTGTCTTCCAAGGCAAGCTCACGCAGTCTGTCCGGAACCTGCTCAAATACAGTATTATCCTGACGTTGCTTATCCTTACTGCGACCGTTATACACACATATCATGCTGACACACAATATCACAGATAAAAGCAGAAACACTACTGCCGCCTTTATCAGTCTCTTTAAGGTTTTATTATTTATCACACTGCTTCCTCAATTCCCGAACGCAAACTTTACTGATTATCAATATCATACGGAAATGTCACATACATTGTAGTACCCTTTCCAAGTACACTTTTAACATGTATTGACGCGTTATGACAAGCGCATATATGCTTTACTATAGACAATCCCAAGCCTGTGCCTCCCACATTTTTTGAATGACTTTTATCTACGCGGTAAAAACGCTCAAAAATTCTTTCCGTATCCTCCTTCGGTATACCTATTCCCGTATCCTTTATAAAAAGCTCCACTCCATCAACTGTTTCACCTACGAAAACAACAATCTTGCCATTTTCCTTATTGTACTTCACAGCATTATCGATGAGATTATAAACAAGCTCGCCAATAAGCGTCGCGTTACCCGTTATCACAGCGGGAGTTTTACTGTAATAAATCTGAATCCCCCGCTCTCTGGCCGCTTTTTCCAGAACACATATAGTCTCCTCTGTAATAATGGACAAATCCACTTGTTCAGCATTTTCCAGCCGGGTCTTTTCGTCAAGATTTGAAAGATTTATTATATCATCGATAAGAACCAGCAGTCTGTCTGACTCCTTCTCTATTTTTTTCCCGAATTCACTTATATCTTCCTGCTTTGCCATTCCGTTATTTATCATCTGCGCATAGCCTGAAATAGTAGTCAGCGGTGTTTTCAGCTCATGCGACACATTTGCTGTGAATTCCCGTCTTATTTTTTCCATTTCTGATTTCTGTTTATTCTCATTGTCTATACGCTCAAAAAACGGTTTAAGCTCATCATATATTGCCGTGTCTCCTATATTATTTATATCAACACTGTTTATAGTATCCAATATATGCTCTGTAAGACGCTTTGAAACAAAAACCGCTGCTCCTGCCACAGCCGTCAGTATTATAAGAAATATCATCATTCCCGCTATAATCCAGGATTCTTCAGATATTCCGCGCACCGCATTCTTTACAAAAACAGTGAAAAATGCCAAAGCAGCGTTAATTAAACAAATAGATATTACGAATATTGTCAATGTTCTTTTTATCATTTTTCTCATATCTTATATCCTACATTTCTTACCGTTTCTATACATTTTCCTTTCGCGCCCAACTTATGACGCAAACTTCCGATATGTACATCAAGTGTTCTGCTCTCACCCTCAAAATGGTAGCCCCATATTTTTTCAAGCAGTATTTCCCTTGTCACAACGGTTCCTCGATGTATGAGGAGATATTTCAGCAATTCAAATTCCTTAAATGTAATCACTATCTCTTCACCGTCAATTCTGACATTTCTGCTCTGTATATCCAGCGTAATTCCCTTATAGTCGATTATATCCTCTCCAGTCGCTCCGCTGCGCCTTAAAACCGCCTTTATACGCGATAATAGCTCCATTACACCAAATGGTTTCGTAATGTAATCATCAGCGCCATATTCAAAGCCTCTAACCTTATCACTTTCCATACCTTTAGCGCTTATCATAATCACAGGCAGATTTTTTGTACGCTCATTTTTGCGTATATCCTTAAGTATATCCATACCATCCTTATCAGGGAGCATTATATCAAGCAGCACCATAGAAGGCAGTGAAATTTTCAAACGCTCCTCAAAAAGCGACGCGTTTTCAAACCCCTCCGCCTCGAAGCCCGAGGATTTTACAGCATAGGTTATAAGGTCTCTTATACCCTCATCATCCTCAACACAATATATTTTACTCATATCATATCCCCCTGAATATTTTACTGCTATTCAATATCTGACGAAACAGAAAACGGAAGAGCATATTTTTTACTATATGCCACACACTGTTCTTTATATTCATCATTATTTCTTCTGTGGCTCATAACATTGTGTATATCGTAATTCTCATCATTAAGCTCAATTATCGCGGCCGCCACATTAGCGCAGTGATCTGAAATTTTCTCAAGAGCGGTTATATAATCAGTAAACACAAATCCCTGGTCCACCGTGCATCTTCCCTCCTGCATACGTTTTATATGGCGATTTTTAAGCTCGTTTCTAAGTCTGTCAATAATATCCTCCAGCGGCTCAACCTTATTTGCCAGCTGCACATCATTACCGGAAAACGCACTTATGGTAAGGTCTATTATTTCTCCGACAGCATTTACCATTATTGTTATCTCCTGCCTTGCCTTATCAGAAAAATGTACCTCCTTATCACGTTTTTCTCTTGCCGTAAATACAAGGTCAGCCGTATAGTCAGTCATCTTTTCAAAATCTGATATTGCGTGAAGCAGTATAGACACCTTCTGAGCGTCAACAGTATCAAGATTTTCAGCGGAAAGCTTAATAAGGTACGCTCCCAGCGCATCCTCGTAATCATCCGCCGCTCTTTCGGTCTCAATAATAACCTTATCACTTTTTTCCGAATATTTCGCAACACAATCCTGCGCAAGAGTAAAACTATCCTTTACCATATATGCCATATTAGTTGCCAGCGTCACACACTGCTCAACAGCAAAGGACGGTGTCTGCAAAAATCTATCATCAAGAATCGCAAACGCGTTTTTCTCCGCCCCTTCTTTAATTGTAAGACGAACAAGCTTTTCAATAAGCTTTGTGCACGGAAGAAGAACAATTGTTGAAACAACATTAAAAAATGTATGAATAACAGCAATATAAAACGCGCTTATAGATGAATTTATAAATGCGAAATGTATTACCGCGTTTAAAGCGTAAAATACTCCCATAAACAATATTGCACTGATAATCTTAATATACAGGTTTGCCACCGCCGCGCGCTTCGCGTTTTTACTTGTTCCGATACATGAAATCATTGCAGTTACACATGTGCCTATATTCTGTCCCATCAGAATAGGTATTGCGGTCCCAAATGTTATTTGTCCTGTCGCGCTGAGTGCCTGCAATATACCGACAGATGCCGATGATGACTGAATGATTGCTGTAAGCACAGCTCCCACCAGCAATCCAAGCACCGGATTAGAGAACATTACAAGAATATTCGCAAAAGCGGGCGAATCCTTTAATCCGGAAACAGCTGCCGACATGGTATCCATACCAAACATCAGCACTGAAAAGCCGATAAATATATTACCTATACTCTTTCTCTTATCGCTTTTTGACGCCATCAGCAGTATTATACCTATCAACGCAAGAACAGGTGTAAAATTCTCCGGTTTAACTATATTGGCCAGCAGACTGTCACCCTGTACGCCGGACAAGCTCAAAATCCACGCCGTGACAGTTGTACCTATATTGGCTCCCATCATAACGCCTATCGACTGCGTCAGCTTCATTATTCCAGAATTTACAAAACCAACAACCATAACAGTGGTAGCTGATGATGACTGTATTACTGCTGTAACAACCGCTCCAAGCAGTACCCCCATCAACGGATTTGACGTAAGCTTTTCAAGTATTATTTCCAGCTTACCACCGCCCAGCTTTTTAAGTCCGTCTCCCATTACGTTCATGCCGTAAAGAAACATCGCTAGACCGCCAAACATACTGAATAATTGGAAAATGTCCATAACCGCACCTCATTTGTATTCTAATTCTAATTTTAATTATATATAAGGAATGTAAAATTGTATTCAAGGTTATCTAAAATTTATGTAAAATCTTTTAAAATCTTCCAGTGCTCAATCAGTCTTTCAAGACTAAACGCGGCATTTGCCGGACTTGTTGAAGGCAGCTTTACCGCGCTTTTATCCGGATTATATTTTAAAAATAGCTTATAAGCTGTGTTTCCATTTACAAAAATTTGCCCTATATCTGAATTATCCAAAATTATGCTCAAGTCATTGGGAGTAACATTTTTTATAGAACTGTCCGAAGAGCCTTCTATATCACAGCTGTGTATAACATCCCACACAGCAATACTATTTTTCAGTAAAAACTCCTTTTTATCTTTAATAGTTACAGGACATTCCTCATCCATAACAGAAGATGTCACCTTCCAGAAACGATTCCGCGGATGACCGTAAAAAAACCTTGTTTCGCGTGATTTCACTGAAGGAAAACTGCCTAATATTAATATACGTGAATTTTTGTCATATATCGGTTCAATTGTATGAGTTTCCATATTTATCTCTCCATATCATTTTATTATAATTATAACAGAAATCAGATATTTTTAAAAGATATTTTTACATAATTTAAAAATTCATTGACAATTTTATTCGAATAATATATGATAGCATTATTCATAATATCTGAAAGGAATTAAACTTATGCAAAAAGCTAATGCCCCATTATTTAATGACCCAATACATAACGGTGCTGCCGACCCGACAGTAATATATAACGAAGAAACCGGAACACATTATATGTTTTACACATCACGCCGTGCCGATGCCGAGGAAGAGGGAGTGATGTGGGTACACGGCAGCGATATAGGTATCGCTGAAAGTCTTGATAACGGTAATTCATGGCACTACATAGGTATTTGCCAAGGTCTGTCATATGAAAACGGACGCAACACATACTGGGCTCCGGAAATACTTAGATATGAAAATCTATATCACATGTATGTCAGCTATGTTCCGGGAATTCCGTCAGGCTGGAAGCATCCCCGATATATTCTTCACTATACATCAGAAAATCTTATTGACTGGCGTTTTGAAAGCAAACTCAACCTTTCCTCCGAAAAAGTTATTGACGCCTGCGTTTTTCGGATGCCTGACGGTATTTTTAGAATGTGGTACAAGGATGAGGCTCATGATTCACATACATATTATGCCGACAGTCCGGACCTCTATTCCTGGACAGTAAAAGGCTGTGCAATTGATGACACGGCTCATGAAGGCGTAAATGTGTTTGAATTTTGCGGAAAATACTGGTTAATTACCGACTGCTGGAGTGGTCTTGACGTTTATTATTCTGATGATTTGACAAACTGGAAAAAACAAAAAGAGCGTATTTTAGATAAAGGCGGAATCAGAAAAGACGACGGCGTTATAGCTAATCACGCGGATGTCGCAGTAAACGACGATAAAGCTTATATTTTTTATTTTACCCATCCTGAAAGAAAAGGTAATATGCTGGACGACACTATTGCCGCCGAACGGCGCACATCTGTTCAAGTGGCTGAGCTTGAGATTAAGAATGGAAAACTTATATGCGACAGAAACAAGGACATATCTGTTAAACTATAAAAAAAGACTGCTTCACAGTCTTTTTTTATATCATACAGCATCATACAATCTTAATATTGTCGCGATTGACTGTTCATTTGTATACTTACTCTTAGGCGCGAACTTATCCTCTCCAACACCTGTCATTACATTTATTTCGTTCATTCTATATACAGCCTCTTTTGCCCATTCACCAATATCGTCAGTATCCGTATAATAATGTGAGGACAATCTGTAATCCTCATAGAAATCATCACAACCCATATATTGAGCTGTTTTATAAAGCAGCATTGCGGCCTCCTCACGAGTTATAGTATTTTTCGGTTTAAAGCTGCCATCCTCATAACCGCTTATTATCCCAACGCTGCCAAGACATGAAATTGTTTTACTTTGTGTATCATTAAACTTTATCTTTTCCTCCTGAGGCATTTTATCCTTAAGCTCAAGCATACTGGAGAGCACGTAACAGAAATTTTCTCTTGTCATATTATCAGTATACACAAGCGAGTCCTTTAAATCATACGGCGCAACATCAAGAATATATGCGCGTTCAATCTCTTTCTCAGCCCATTCGGAGGGTTTAGATTTATTAAAAGCTATTTCCGGAAGCGGCATTCTCTTTTTATAGCTTTCCCACTTTTGTCCGTCTGAAGATTTAAAACGTTCGCCGTCAGCGTCCTCAATATAATAATAACCGTTATAATACAATCCCAGCCGTGTAAGCTTATCAAATTTATATCTGTCAACTATATTATACTTTTCATCAAGATAGTATATTGTCTTTACCTTATCCCAGTCATTTGTATAATAATACGGACATCCGTCCCATTCCATCCAGCGCAGCATATATCCGGTATCTGTTTTTACAAGCTCAAACCGGTCATAATTTCCGCCGACGATATCTTTGACTTCATCCGGAAGCTTATCCTTCACCTGTCTGGCTATTACTCCTGTTGTTACAGGCCCTTTCTGCGCCTTCGGTTCTTTTATGTAGTCCTCGTATGTTTTTCCCACATGACTCTGATTGCTTACCTTAAAGGAATTTTTTATTCCTCCCACATAATTTATGGGAAGCACAAGATTAATTGAAAACTCTTTTTCGCTGTTAGCAGGAATTTTTATACTTGCCATCGTATCCTTTGTGGCAGGATTTTTTTCTCCCTTTAACAGACCGCTGTGCTTTCCGTCTTCATCTTCAACAAACACAACAACATTTGAAGATGTTTCAACATCATATTCAAAATATTTATCCATTCCTGTTGTATTTTTAACCTTTAAATTATAACATTCCGTAACGCAGTAATTTCCCATACTGCACGCATATCCCTGATTACTGCGTTTTGCGGAAAGCATATAATTCGGAACATATTCATCCTCGTTATACCATGTCGCATCACCCTGATATGACGCTGTATCGCTATGGAACGGATCCCATATCCACGTATTATCCTTTTTGTCTTTCTGTACTTTTGAGCCATAATAGGTCAATTTGGAATCATCTGTATATCTCATAGTAAGCAAATCAGACTGCACTGATATTCTTTTTGACCATATGTCATCCTGAGGATTAAGATGACTGCACCATGACTCTGTAACGCATCCGTCCTCCTCATACTGATTAAACACCTTATTAGGTATGTATTCTCCATCCTTCATCTTATTGTCGATTGTATACTCCAAATCAACACTGACCTTAGGAAGAGTATCAGCTATTCCCTTCTGTGTTCTTGTATACGCATATTTACCGAATGCAGCATTAGGGTCGAAACCGCTTCTGTCTCCTATCTTATCTCCGGCTTTAAATGCCGCGACATTGAAATTGATTTTACCTGAATTTAATGATATTTCACCCATTATCTGCGATGGCTTGCGGTACGCAACAGTACTGTAGCCGTCCATATATTCACTTAGCCAAACAGTTTCACCTTTTTTTATTTCAATAGTAACCGGTTCATATTCTTGAGCCTCATACAGCCATGAGCCGTTAAGCTCAGTTAGATTAATGCCAAGAAATGACGCGAGACCTCTGAGACATCCCACCTTATTCATTTCCTTTGCCCATGTTCCGTCACTAAATATAAAGGCCTCGTCATTTGTAGTTTCAAAGAAGGCTTTGTTTATTGTAACTTCACTATCTTCAACCGCTGTAAGCTCCGCGTCAATTTCAATATCGTATCCCTTATCATAGCCGCCGTCTGAATCTGTACAGTTTATATGACATATAAGAAAATCGTATAAATCAGGTTCAAGATTTTCATTGTTCATTATGTACGCGGAAGGATTATCGCCACTGTTCATCAAATCCTGATTTCTCAGTCCTTCAGGATTATTACAGTAAATCCATTTTCCGCCTCCCTCCGGAGTGAATGTTATATCCGCTGCCGACGCGCTTACCGTAACAGCGAACAGCGTCATTATAAAGACTAATATTTTCTTCACCTTTTATCCTCCTTCTAAGTCTATAATCTATTCCTCATCTTCCTCATAGGGAAATAGCTCACCTGCGCGCATCATTTCAATCATATCCCACACAGAGCATTTACCCTCGTCATCTTTAATTGAAAACGGCACAAGCAAATCATCCTCACCCATTTCAAGAGTCTTCCATATAAGTTCAAGATTAGGTTCAATCTCTTTCTTTTTCAGCTTATCCATCTTTGTCGCAACTACAATAAGATTTTCATGATAATGACGTATCCACTGTGCCATCTGCACATCGTCTTTTGTAGGCTTATGACGGCTGTCTACCAGCAGTATTGTCTGAACAAGCGGCTCACGGTCAGCAAGATAATTTTCTATCATCTTCCCCCATTTTTCCGTCTCCTGCTTTGAGCGCTGCGCATAACCGTAGCCCGGCAAATCAACAAGATAAATCGTATCGTCTATATTATAAAAATTTATCGTCACAGTTTTTCCCGGAGTGCCGGAAACACGCGCAAGAGCCTTTCGGTTAAGGAGCTTATTTATAAGCGATGACTTTCCCACATTTGACCGTCCCGCAAACGCAAATTCCATATATCCGGTTGTCGGATACTGATTAGGACGCACCGCTGAAATTGTGAAGCTGGCATTATGTATATTCATATTTTTTGTTCCTTTCTGTTTTTATCGCAAAGCGTTTAAAAGTACCGTATCCATACTGCCGGCAGGAATAAAATTCAGCCTTTTTCTTATCTCCTGGGGTACATCATCAATATCAGGCTTATTATCTTCCGGTATTATTATATCGGTAATTCCCGCTCGATATGCCGCCAAAGATTTTTCTTTCAGTCCGCCTATAGGCAAAACTCGGCCTCGCAAAGTTATTTCACCGGTCATAGCAATATCGTTTCTTACCGGATTTTTAGTAAGCGCGCTCACAACAGCAGTCGCCATTGTTATGCCTGCTGAGGGTCCGTCCTTTGGCACTGCTCCCTCCGGAACATGAATATGTATATCCTGTGTCTTGTGAAAATCCTCTTTTACGCCAAGCTCTTTCGCGTTCGCGCGAATGTAGCTTATCGCCGCGCGGGCGCTTTCTTTCATTACGTCTCCAAGCTTTCCGGTAAGCTCTATTTTACCGCTGCCTTTCATAACATTAACCTCAATTGAAAGAGTATCTCCTCCTACAGACGTCCATGCAAGCCCTCTTGCAACACCTATTTCATCACGCTCATTCATCGCGTCAAAATGATAACGTTTTTTGCCAAGATACTCCTCAACATTTTTTTCCGTAATTCTTACTGCTTTTTTCCGCGTCTCAAGAAGCTGTTTGGCAGCCTTTCGGCAGATTTTTCCAATTTGTCCCTCCAGCTTTCTGACTCCGGCTTCACGTGTGTAATTTTCTATTATTGACCTGACAGCATTATCCGCAAAGCTTATCTGACCGTCTGCAAGTCCGTTATTATCAGAGGCTTTTTTTATAAGATAATCCTTTGCTATATGAAACTTTTCATTAGAGGTATATCCTGACAGCTCGATAATCTCCATTCTATCCAGAAGCGGCCGTGATATAGTATCAAGAGTATTGGCCGTCGTTATAAATATCACCTGAGACAAATCAAACGGTACCTCTATATAATGGTCTCTGAAGCTTGAATTCTGTTCATAATCCAGCACTTCAAGCAGCGCCGCTGACGGGTCGCCTTTATAATCAACACCCATCTTATCTATTTCATCAAGCAATATAAGCGGATTTTTCGTTTTCGCCTCAAGCATTGCTGACATAATTCTGCCTTCCATAGCCCCTATGTACGTTTTACGATGTCCGCGTATATCAGACTCATCATGTATACCGCCCAAAGAAATTCTCACATACTTCCTGCCCAGCGCGCGCGCGATTGAACGCGCAACTGAAGTTTTTCCTACTCCTGGAGGTCCCGCAAAGCATAAAATAGTACCGTTCTTCCCTTTTGTCAGCTGTCTTACAGCAAGATATTCTATTACGCGTTCTTTTACCTTTTCAAGTCCATAATGGTCTTCATCCAGTATTCTTTGAGCAGTCTTTATCTCAAAGCTTTCTTTAGACTGTCTGTTCCATGGAAGCGATGTCACCGTATCAAGATAATTCCTGATAACGGCGCTTTCCGATGAGGCCGAAGGCATTTTTATCAGTCTGTCAACCTCCTTTAATAGCTTTTCTTTTGTATCCTTTGATGTTTTCAGCTTCTTTATTTTTTCCATATAGCTGTCCGCGTCAGCCCTTACACCCTCTGAATCCCCAAGCTCATCCTGTATTACGCGCAGCTGCTCACGCAAATAATATTCCTTTTGATTTTTATCTATTCTTTTTTTAACCTTATGAGCAATCTGACGCTCCAGTTTAAGGACTTCAAGATGATTTTGTATTGCTACTATAAGCGTTTCAATACGCTCCATAGTATCAAAGATTTCCAGCAAATTCTGCTTTATTTCAATATCAAGCTCTATACCGGCGGCAATTGTGTCACACAGTTCACTCAGATTTTTTATTGACATAATCTGCATGAAATTATCCGCGGTAAGCTTTGGATTATGAGAAAAATATTCCTCATATGTCTTTTTCAGTCTGTGTCTGTACGCTTCACGCAGAGGAAGAGCAGCGCGCATACCGCCTATATCCTCATTATAACAGCGAATTCCCGCAGTAAGGAACGGCTCAGTATCAGTCACTTTTTCTATAATTCCCCGCTGTACTCCCTGAACAATGACTCTTGTTACAGCGCCAGGCATACGCATTACCTGCTTTACCTGCGCAATTGTACCGACTTCAAAAAGCTCATCAGCAGCAGGTTTTTCTGTATTCATATCCTTTTGTGCCACAAGGAACACCTCTGCTTCGTCATCCATCGCCGCCTCAAGCGCCTTTACAGATATATCTCTCGCGGCATCAAAATTCAGCGTCATATGCGGAAACAGCACCATGCCCCTCATAGGCACTATAGGTAAATATCTCAATTCTTCTTCCAATGTATTTCACTCCCATAAACAGTATTGTCTAATTATATAATGTAATATTATTATTATATAATTTTTTCAAGCTTTTTTCAACTGTTTTTTTCTTTAGGCTTTATTATCGATATATCAATTATTTTTTCATCCCCTCCGAAATAATGCCCGTTAGTATAATGACAGGCATTTAAAGTCCATGCCGCCTCTTCAGTACCGATTCTTTTCTTTCCGTCAAGACATATTATATTTTTTGCCATTTGTAATATTTTTACTGCGTCACGGCCGTTTTTAGCATATTTTGAAATAAGGTCTGCCGCTCCGTCCTCTATAATGATATCCAGTCTTCGGCACACATTGCGTATAATCTCTTCAATATGCTCACGAGTCAGCGTGTTAAAATATATCTCAACGCATCTTGAACGAATTGCCTCAGGTATTTCCTCGCTTTTACGCGTTGTGGCTCCTATAAGGCGAAAATCCGCCGGTATTCCGTTTCTGAATATATCATGCACATAAGTCGGAATATTTTTATTACATTCACTGTAATACGCGCTCTCAAACATCACCCGCCTGTCCTCAAGAACCTTAAGCAGTTTATTTATCTGACATTGCTGCAGCTCTCCTATCTCATCTATGAACAGAACACCCCCATGAGCCTTGGAAACTGCCCCCTCCTTCGGCTGAGGTACCCCTGCCGCGCCATACGCGCCCGCTCCCTGATAAATAGGGTCATGCACTGACCCGATAAGAGGGTCAGCAATTGAACGCTCATCATACCTCATTATTGTCGCGTCTACCTCAATAAATTTCGCGTCACTGCGAAAGGGCGTACCCTCACTTTTTTTTGCATATTCCAGAGCGAGTCTGGCGGCCGCTGTCTTACCTATACCTGGAGAACCATATATAAGGACATGCTGAGGGTTCGGTCCGCACAAAGCCGCTTTCAGCGCCTTTAATCCGTCCTCTTGTCCTATAATTTCTTCTATTGCCGCGGGACGCGCCGTTTCAGTGAGCGGCTCTGTCAAGCTTATATGACGCATACTGTTAAGATGCTCCGCCTCTTTTTTCGACTGTTCCTCTAGTGTACGTATATCTGAATGTTCCCCTTTCAGCTTTGTAAAAAAATACATTCCAATAACAAGCGTAAAGAAAAACTGTGTTATCATTATTACTCCGCTCATATTCACTCCTCCTGTTAATGAATATAGTTTTTTCAATCACAGGATATTTATTCTGATTTGAACGTGGAATATTTTATATATAAAAAATGACGCTTTATGCGTCATTTTTATCCAGAAGATATTCTTCAACCAATTTTGCGCAGTCTTCTATACACCCTATACACGGACGTTTTTTATAAAATTCCGCGCTGCGTTCTGTCGGTACAGCTCCTGCATCCCTCGGCTTATTCACTCCAAGCAAATCTCCGCATATTACGGAACCATTCTTTTCTTCAAACTCTTTTGCCATTCGCTGAACAACATCATATACCTTTGTACGCGTCGCAATATCTTTTGGAATACCCTTGCTGTCTTTTAATCCGGCAAGCATAGCCATTCCTGTTACTGCTCCGCATGTAAGACGCAAACGTCCCATACCGCCTCCGAAAGCCTCACCCACGCGCATTGCCGTATTTTCGTCTATATCAAACAAATCATTATACGCGCATATCACCGACTGTGTGCAGTTACAGCCTGACTTAAATAAATCCACCGCTTTTTGTACTCTGTCCATTATATCCTCCTGCATATTATTATTATTTACATCTGCCTGTTACAACCCTGTCATTTCCGCAAAGGTCCTTTATTACTTTGACATTCAAAAAATTATTTTCCATTATTTCTTTCACCGCGTCTCCCTGCTTATATCCGATTTCAAAAGCCATAATACCGTCTTTTTTCAAAATCAGCGGCGTAATTTCCGCTATCCTGCGATAAAACATCAATCCGTCAGCACCGCCATCGAGCGCAAGTATTGGCTCAAAATCCTTCACTTCAGTCTGGAGTGTGCCTATAGTCTCTGTTTCAATATATGGCGGATTTGATACTATTATGTCATATTCACCTACTGGGCATTCCTGTAAAATATCCATTTTCATCGCAGATACACGGCTTGACACATTATTTTTTTCTATATTTTTTTGAGCCGTTTCCAACGCTTTATCGCTTATATCAATAAGGCGGACAAACGCGTTTTTCCTGTAATGAGCTATACTTATACCTATACATCCGCTTCCGGCGCATATATCAAGAACGTTTGTTTTTTCTCCGTCCATTTGCTCAAGAACAGTTTCCACAAGGGTTTCTGTATCGCTTCTGGGAATCAGCACGCCCCTGTCGGTAAAAAAGCTCAATGACATAAATTCACATTCACCGGTTATATACTGCAAAGGTTCTCCTGACAGACGTCTGTTTACCATCTCATTTACATTGGCTGTCTCTCTATCTGTCACTATGCGTTTTCCGTCTGTAATAAGTTGGGTTCTATTTATACCTAGTACACTCATCACCATAATTTCAGCCTCAAAACGCGGATTAAACATCAATTTTGACGCTACCGCTCTCACAAGCTCTGATATTACCATCTGTCATCCTCTTTATTTTCAGGAATACACGGCTCCATTGACGCAATCGCAACCTCTATCTGCGACACGTCAGGCTCACGAGTTGTCAATTTTTGAAGCCATAATCCCGGCTTTGACATCCACGTTACGCATTTACTTTTACTTCTTCCAGCCCATTTTATCAGCTCATATGAAATTCCGGCCACAGCCGGCAGCAACGCCAAACGCATAAGCACGCGCAGAATTACCATGTCAACTCTCGGAAGCAGAGCAAATAAAATAATACTTACTACCATTACAAATAATAGAAAGCTTGTTCCGCACCTCGGATGAAAACGAGTAAATTTCTTTATATTCTCAACCGTCAGCTCTTCACCCGCCTCATAGCAGGCAATTGTTTTATGCTCCGCGCCATGATATTCAAAAACCCTTTTTATATCCTTCATTTGAGAAACCAGCGCCATGTAGCCAAGAAAAATCGCCATTCTGACTATACCCTCAAAAAGACTAGTAAAAAGATGCGAATCAGTTACAGCTGATAGCTGCGGCAATAGTGAGCCTATTTTTTCAGCTCCTTTTGTAAGGAATGTCGGCAAAATCATAAAAAGAGCAATTGAAAACACCAGTGACACAGCTATTGAAAAATAAATTACAATATCCTTTATCCTATCACCGAATTTATCCTCCAGCCACCTGTCAAGCTTGCTTTCACTTTCTTCTCCGTCTCCCTCTATATCTACAAACTCAGCACTGTACATAAGAGCCTTCATTCCTATAACAAGACTGTCTATAAAATTGACACAGCCCCGAACTATAGGCATTCTGAAAAAACGGCCTCTTGTTTTTGTGCCGTTCTCCTCTACCTTCCTTTCTATTTCACCATCAGGCTTTCTCACCGCGACAGTTGTTTTATAGGGACCTCTCATCATAACCCCCTCCATTACCGCCTGTCCGCCAATAGATGTTATATGCTGTTCTTTACTCATTTTTATTCTCCAATCTTTATTTAAAAACATGGACACATGCAATCTATACACATAAGTGTCGTGCAGCAGTCCATACATCCTCCGCTGCAGCAGCCTGAACCAGAGGCGTTCCCTGTGCCTGTCGTGTATGTCCTGTTCCTGTTTATTACATTATTCAGCGCGCTTCTGTATTCCTCATTATCAGGCTCCATATTCACAGCTGTCTGTAAAAAACTGATTGCCTGGTCATACCAGCCTATACGCAGTCTCGCGCATCCTGAAAGATAATACCACTCCGCTGTCCTTGGCAAGCTGTCAAGCATTGCCATAGCCTCCCGTATACGTGACTGTGACATAAGAACACGCACATTCTGAAAGCTCGCCTGACCACTGTAGTTATGTCCTGATGTTCCGGCTCCGCTATAGCTTTGCCCTCGGTCATATGTCCCTGTTCCATGAACGGAGGAATTTTTGTTATTCATTATCATATCATATGCCTTGTTTATTTCCTTAATTTTCTCGCTTGCAAGGTCTGAAAGCGGATTATTAACATATTTATCGGGATGATATTTTTTCACAAGCGCTCGATATGCTTTTTTTATTGTTTCTTCATCAGCGTCTTCACTGACTCCTAATACTTCATACGGATTCATTTCTTCCTCCAAGAATATATTTTTGCTTTGCCTTTAACGAGGTATATATAATATTATCCAGTATCTCCCTGTTTCTATATATGTCCAACAGATTATACGCAGACGCGGCATTTTCCAGCGTAAATGTAAGCGACGATTCCATATTTTTACCTATACTCTGCTTTATCGCGTCACAACTCATTCCGTCATTTGACAATGCCAGTACATTATAATTATTCTTACGCATATCTTTTTCAAGGTCACTGTAAGCGTCTATAATGTAAATCCAACGTCCTATATTATAACCAAGCCACGCGAGGGAACGTCTTTCTCTTTCACCCGCTACAAAATCAGGAGTAAAAAGAAATTCAAGTATTTTCGCAAAACAGTCTGCGGCTTCATCTACAGACGCGCATTTGTTTTTTTCCAACGCGCCCAGTTTGTCCAGATACAATTTTATTCTGTTATATTCATTTTTATATCTTTTCCGCGCCTTTCTTACTCCGCGCGAAAAAAATATCATAGAAACAAGAGCCTTTACGCTTCTGTCATCCTTCCAGTCATCCAGCAGTTTCAAATATGTTAATATTACACCCATATTAGCCGCATAGTCCACCGCTTTATCATTTTCAACACAGCTGTTTTTACGCATAGGATGAATCATACATTTTTTGTCACACAGCTCATACTCATCACTCTGAATCGCGGAAAGAACCATAGCAAGAAATGTTATATCATAGCTTAATCCCATACGCGCTCCTTGAGAACACAGCCTTCCTGTGGCTTTGCAAAGACCGCAGTAATAAGCGTTAAAAATCCGGCGGTTTTCCTCGCTCAGATTTTCTCTGCACACAGTAACATATCCGAACATAGATAAACTGACCTTCCTGAATAAAACGTTTGTATTATTTTAGTATATATCAAAACACTTTAAAATTCAACCTGTTATACGTAATTTTTATAAAATTTATTTTTAATTTTATATTTCCATTCTTTTAACGGAGCAATAAACAAAAAAGTCTTTTCCTTATCAGAAAAAGACTTTAACAAATTTCTCATTCATATACGGCGCGCAGTAATAATATTAAAGTATTATTTTTATTCATCATACATGCCTTATAATAGCGATAATAATTCCAAGAATAGCTCCGGCAAATACCTCTATCGGAGTATGTCCCAAAAGCTCCTTTAGCTTTTTATTTGTATGCGAATAATCTGATTTCTGAAAATCCTCAAGGATTTTATTCAGAATCGCCGCCTGCTGTCCGGCGCTCCGTCTTATGCCTGCCGCGTCATACATCACTACAAACGCAAATACGGCGGCAACAGCAAATATACCGCTGTCAAAACCATTTGTAAACCCCACCGCAAAGGTTAGCGACACTACAAATGCGGCATGAGAGCTAGGCATTCCTCCTGAACCGATTATTCTCTTAAAATCAAATTTTTTGTCCCATGAAAATATAATTTTCAATATCTGTGCCGCAAACCAGCCTATAATTGCTGTTATCAGCACGGAATTTGATATAAACTGATGTAAATATTCCATATCTGTTCTCCTTAACTGCGCCGTTTTGTCAAATAATCCGTCAATTCTATAAGAAAATCAGCCTTATCTCCAAATATTGCCAGAGCGCTTTTCGCATTCTCTGAATATACGTAAGCAAGCTCCTTAGATTTCTCCAGTCCCGCAAGTCTTACATACGTGTTTTTTTCCTCCTCCAAATCTGAGCCTATTGGTTTACCCAATTCCTGCTCATTTCCTATGATATCTAAAATATCATCTTGAATCTGAAACGCCACCCCAAGATTTTTGGCGAATTCATCAACAGCTTTAACCTGTGCGTCACTGCCTCCGCCAATAAGCGCACCGATTGTGCATGCCGATCGTATAATCGCTCCTGTTTTATTAAGATGCAGATAGCAAAGCTCCTCAAGAGTAATTTCCCTGCCTTCGCTTTCCATATCAACTATCTGACCGCCTATCATACCTTCTGTTCCCGATGATACAGCAAGCATATTTATCGCCTTTACAGCGCGTTTCACATCGTCACCTCTATAATCAGAAACAACCTCAAACGCCTTATTAAGCAAGGCGTCACCGGCAAGAATTGCCGTTGCCTCACCAAATTTAATATGACTTGTCGGCATACCTCTTCGCAAATCGTCATTATCCATAGCAGGAAGGTCATCATGTATGAGCGAATACGTGTGTATCATTTCAATAGCGCAGGCAAACGGTATAATCTCATTCACATCACCGCCGCACATTTTACATACATTCATCATAAGTATGGGTCGAAGCCTTTTTCCTCCGGCAAAAATACTGTACCGCATTGCTTTATATATGATATTCTGCGGATTATCTTTCTCGTCAAGATATTTGTCCAGATAACCGTCTATAAAAGCTGTCTGCTCATTAAGCTTTTCCTTAAATGATTTAGTTTTCATCGTTTACAAAATCCTCTTTTACAATCTCGCCGTCATCATTTGTCAGAAGAATGGATACCTTTTTCTCTGCCGCGTCAAGCATCCTCTGACAATTTTTAGACAGCTTTATTCCCTTTTCAAACAGTGACAGCGATTCGTCCAGTGACACATCACCATTTTCAAGCCGTGATACAATTGCCTCCAGCTCGGATATTGAGTTCTCAAATGATTTTTCTGACATTATTTTCTCCTTTACAGCAAAATATTTTACTTATTCCTTAACAACACATTCCGCGTTTCCGTCCTTCATTCTCAGAATAAATTCCGTCCCCCTCTTCATATCGCCCGCGCTTCTTATAACTGTTCCATCCCCACGCGTCGGAATTGAATAGCCTCTTGCCAGCGTTTGCAGCGGACTCAGCGCTTCCAGCTTTGCCGCCTGTTCAGCAAGCTCGCGTTTAAGTGATATCATACGCATTTTCAGATTGCCGGTCACGCTTTTCATAAGAGAGTCCACACGCATATTATATTCATCAATCCGGTCTTTAGGCGTACGCATTTTAAAACGCTTCAAGAGCAGTCTGCTGTTTTCAATTCTTCCCGCCATATTACGCGCAATACAGTTTTTATCCGTATTGATTCTGTTATACAAATCCAGCATAGACGGAACCGCGATTTCAGCGGCCGCTGACGGAGTCGGTGCTCTCATATCCGCGACAAAATCGGCAATGGTAAAATCTGTTTCATGTCCTACAGCTGATATTACAGGTATTTCTGACTCGAATATTGCTCTGGCTGTAATTTCTTCATTAAAAGCCCACAAATCCTCAATACTTCCGCCGCCGCGTCCCACAATAAGCGTATCCGCCTCTTTTGCTGCATTAAAATACTGTATTGCCTGCACAATACTCTCAGACGCTCCGGCGCCCTGCACCTGAGCAGGATGTATTATTATCTCCGCCATAGGATAACGGCGCGTTATTACATTAATAATATCCCTTACCGCAGCTCCGGTAGATGCTGTAACGACACCTACGCGTTCAGGAAATGGGGGTATGGGTTTCTTATGCTCAGGCGCAAATAAGCCCTCATCCTCAAGTTTTTTTTTCAGCTGCTCATACGCTATATATAACTCTCCCACGCCATCCGGAATCATTTCTTCCACATAAAGCTGATATGAGCCGCCTGCCTCATATACACCAATTCTTCCGCGCGCCAGTACCTTCATACCATCCGAAGGCTCAAAGCTCAGTGACCGCGCGCTTGTACGAAACATGACAGCCTTTAAAATACTACTCTCATCCTTCAGTGTTATATACATATGACCTGAATAATGATGCTTAAAATTTGAAATTTCACCCTTTACCCAGATATTATTCAATATTATATTATGGTCAAGAATTTTTCTGACATAACCGTTTACTTGTGAAACGGTAGCAATTTTTACCTCCAATACTAAGCCTCCTTATCCGCCAAATACGCAAGATACGCTATGCCAACCGCATTATCTGTTGAATATTCCTTTTCCGCAAGATAAATCTCCCCGTCCAGTTTATTTAAAAATCCGTCTCGTATGATACTGTTTGAAGCGACACCCCCTGCGATAAGAATATTGTGAATTCCCGTTTCGGCAATCGCAGAATTTACAGCGCATACAAGCGTATCACGCACGTTTTCAAGTACGCCAAGAGCAAGGGAAGCTCTTGAAGCAGTGTCCTCCATCCGCGAGGCCTTTGTTTCCACACCGGAGAAGCTTACATACGCGCCATTCGCCGCTACAGGTAACTTTTCACCTTTATCCGCTGTTAAAGCAAGCCGCTCAAGCATTGTACCTGCCGGAAAGTCCATTCCCATCCTTACACCGACACGGTCGATAAACTGACCCGCGCTAATATCCTTTGTGCCGCCTATTATTTCATGAACAAAATTATGACCTTCATAACGGCTTTTAAGTATTTCCGTTGTACCTCCTGAGAGATGTACTGACAAAAAGTCCCTATCAAGCAAATCAAAGCAGCCGCAGGAATAAATCCCTGCCATTACATGCCCGTCCTGATGAGAAAAACGGTACAAAGGCACACCCAGCGCGGCGCTTACACAGCGCGCATAGCCTTCTCCCGCAAGAAATACGGGCATATATGAGCCTTCAACAGTCCTAGGACGCGTACTTACACCTACAGCTTTTATTTTATTCAGTTCAATCTGCTCCGACAGCTTTTCAAAAAGCTCTGGTATCAGCTTCATATGCTGAAATACACCGTCGCTCTGACGTATTCCTCTTTCGCCATTTTTTACCGAAAGAATCTGTCTTATACCTTTATCTGTCACGCCGTCTGTCCACGCTGCGGACGCGGTATAATTACTGGTATCAAAGCCTAATACACTCATGACAGCTCCTTATAAATACTTCCAAGGACTCCGTTGATAAAAACAGGATCTTTTTCATCACCGTAACGCTTCGCAAGCTCTATCGCTTCATTAATAGCCACTTTAGCAGGTACATCCTCAACATATTTCATCTCAAATACCGCCAGCTTCAAAATAGCAAGAGATACCTTTGAAATTCTTGAAACAGACCAGCCCTTTTTTAAATTTTCGCTTATAAGACCGACAAGCTCTTCTCTATGCTCACGCACTCCGTCAATTATCATTCTTATATATCCCAGATTAGTCTCACATTCTGGACGCGCTTCTAAAAGCTCATTCATTATTACATCCATATCGTCCTCATGCAGACTCATCTGAAATACCTGTGTAAACGCGGCGTCTCTTGCCTCACTTCTTGTTTGCTTTTTCATAACAACTTATTCCTTTCGTGTTTACGGCGCGGTTACCTTAGCTGCGCGCCTAACTGATGCTCCAGACTCCTTACCGCCTTATCAAAGGATTTCTGCACTTCCTCACCAGTAAGGCTTCTATCCGAGGCACGGTACACGGCACTGTATGCCACGCTCTTTTTATCCTCAGGTATCTGAGAGCCTTCATATACATCAAACAGCTGAACACTTTCAAGCGTTTTACCGGACGCTTTTCTTATGATTTCCTCAATATCCGCCACCGGAATATTTTTATCCACCAGCATTGCTATATCACGGGTAACAGCGGGATACTTAGGCAGTTCCTTAAATTTAATGTCATTCTTTATATTAAGAAAAACATTTTCAAAATCAAGCTCGCCTATATATACAGGTGTTTCAATTCCATATTTTCTGCTTACGGCCGGATGAATTTCACCTATTATACCAATTATCTTGCCGCCTGCTGTAATTTTTGCGCATCTGCCCGGATGGAATGTCGGATTGTCTGATACCGCTTCATACCTAACATTTTCTACATATAAATTTTTAAACAGACTTTCACATATGCCCTTTATATCATAAAAATCAACCTTGCTTCCGTACATACCCAGCGCAATTTTTGTCAGCTCATCCGGAAGATTTTCCTTCTGCGACGGAATAAACACCTTGCCAAGCTCAAACAGCTTAACCGAAGCATTTCTGTAATTATAATTTCTCGAGAGAATATCAAGCATACTCGCTATAGTTGTCGTGCGCATAACAGACGTGTCCTCACCCAGAGGATTTGTAATTTTAACAGTATTTCTCAAGCTGCTGTCCTGCGAAATATTTAGCTTATTAAATATTGAAGGACTTGTAAATGTGTAAGTATAAATTTCATACATTCCCTGTGCTGTAAGCGTTTCAATAATATTATCCTGCGCCTTCTGACGGTCTGTTTTCTTTCCGCAAGTAGCCTCTCCTGAAAGAAGAGTAACAGGAATTTTATCATATCCATAAAATCTTGCCACCTCTTCCGCTATATCAGCCTCTCCCTCAAGGTCAGGTCTGAATGACGGCGGTGTGACAGTCATATTATCCATATCTGTTTTAATTTCAAGAGCGTTAAATATTTTTATCATTTTATCCACAGGTATATCTGTGCCTAAAAACGCGTTTATTTTATCAGGTCTGAAGGGCAGTGTTTTCATCTCACTGACATTACCTGTAACATCAATCATTCCAACGGCATTTTCGCCGCAGCCCAATTCTCCAACAAGCTGACACGCGCGCTCAACTGCCGGTACTGTATTATTATAATCCAATCCCTTTTCATATCTTGACGACGCCTCTGTTCTAAGTCCTACTCTTTGAGCAGTAAGTCTTACAGACGCGGCGTCAAAGGTCGCGCTTTCAAATATAACTGTTGTTGTATCGTCTTTAACCTCACTGTTAAAGCCGCCCATTACTCCCGCAATAGCAACAGCTTTCTCTCCATCCGCAATTACCAGGTCATTAGCCGTAAGTGTTCTGTCCTGCTCATCAAGAGTTTTTATAACTTCACCATCCTCCGCACGGCGTACGATAATCTTGTTATTCGCCAAATCGCGCAAATCAAAAGCGTGCATCGGCTGTCCATATTCAAGCAGAACATAATTTGTAATATCGACAATATTATTTATTGGTCTTACTCCGCATGCGCGAAGTCTTTCCTGCATCCATGATGGAGATGGACTGATTTTTACATTCTTCACCATTCTCGCGCAATAACGCTTACATTTATCCTTATCGAGCACCTCCACGCTGATTATATCCTCTATATTTTCACCGCTTTCACTGAACTTTACCTCAGGAATTGAAAAATCTCTGTCAAAGCTTGCCGCTGTTTCACGCGCCAGACCAATAATGCTGAAGCAGTCAGGTCTATTTGATGTGATTTCAAACTCCACAACCGTTTCATTCATACCGAATATATCCCTTATATCTTTCCCGATTTCAGTATCATTCGGTAAAATCAAAATGCCGTATTCAGGCTCATATCCCAGCATATCCTCAGTTATACCAAGCTCATCATGCGAGCACAGCATACCGCAGGATTCAACACCGCGAAGCTTTCCTTTTTTGATTTTCCCGTCCGGAAGCACCGCTCCGACAAGCGCCACAGGCACAATGATACCTGCCTTCACATTCGGAGCGCCGCAGACAATCTGCAAAATCTCACCTGTTCCAGCGTCAACAGTACATACGTGAAGATGGTCGCTGTCAGGATGTTCCTCACATGTCAACACCTTTCCTGTCACAACATTCCGCACGGCATCACCCATGCTTTCCCAGCCTTCAACCTTTGAACCTGTCATTGTAAGTCTATCAGAATATTCTTTTGGCGTAACATTTATATCCATATAGTCGCCAAGCCAACTCATAGGTAAATTCATTATTCACTCAATCCTTCCAAAAATTTATTTATAGCACGTCTATTCTTTAATATATAAGTGTTTTTTCCGCACTCTTCCGCATACTTAACAGTGTTAAGCATTTCATTTTGTCTTCCGCGTCCTTTGAATAAAATCCACTTCATAAATTCCAAATCAAATTTTTCCACACAGCCTTCTCCCATATCCGGACGAGTTCTTCCTTTGTAAATACGGCTTCGTCTCCATGCCTGCCACAGACAGGTGAAACGATTTACATTTATAAAAATCACCGTATCGGCCAAATCAAGACGTTCCTGCCAGTAAATTCTACGGTAATTCCCTTCGATTATCCAGCGCTCACATTCCAAAACCGGACGTACCTTTTCCTTTTTATATTCAACCGTACTTTCCACCCAGTTTGGCAGCCAGTGAATTGAATCAAAGTACAGAGGCTCAATATCTAGTATATCGCCCATTTTCCGCGCTAGTGTAGACTTGCCGCCGCCAGCAAAACCAAAAATCATTATCCTGTCCATTTTGCTGCTCCTCTCATATTATAAGCTTAAAACTGACCTAAGAAGCGCAGGTCATTTTCAAAAAATAATCTTAAATCATTTATACCATATTTACCCATTGCAATTCTTTCAAGTCCGACTCCAAAGGCAAAACCGGAATATACCTCAGGGTCAATACCGCAATTCGCAAGAACCTTTGGATGCACCATACCACAGCCCAGAATTTCAATCCAGCCTTCACCCTTGCAGACGCCGCAGCCTTTTCCTCCACAGGAGAAGCAGGAAATATCGACTTCCGCTGATGGTTCTGTAAACGGAAAATGATGCGGTCTGAATCTAACCTTTGTGTCATCTCCGTATAAGCGATGAATAAACATTTCAAGCGTACCCTTTAAATCCGCCATTGTAACGCCTTTATCAACCACAAGTCCCTCAATCTGATGAAATACAGGTGAATGAGTAGCATCCACCGCGTCGCTTCTATAAACCTTGCCAGGAGCGATAATTCTAATAGGGGGCTTTGTTTTCTCCATAACACGTACCTGTACGCCGGATGTCTGCGTCCTCAGCACGACATTGTCACTGATATAGAATGTATCCTGAGTATCACGCGCCGGATGATTCTGCGGGATATTAAGCGCTTCAAAATTATAATAATCAAGCTCAACCTCAGGTCCGTCAGCAATCTCAAAGCCCATACCGATAAATGTATCCTTTATGTTGTTCATAACCTTTGTCAGCGGATGAGGCTGTCCTGTCTCCCGCTCTCTTCCGGGCATTGTCACGTCAATAACTTCCGCCTTTAGCTTTGCTTCTTCTAATTTAGCCGCTATTTCTGCTTTTTTTGTATCAATATGATTCTCTATTGATGAACGGATTTCATTAGCAAGCGCGCCTATTTTAGGTCTTTCTTCCGCGCTTAAAGCCCCCATTCCCTTTAATACTGCCGTAAGCTCACCTTTTTTACCAAGAAATTTTATTCTCGCATCCTCCAGCGCATCTATATCAGACGCATTTTTCAGAGCACTAAGCGCAGCCGCCTTAATTTCTTCAAGTTTCTCTTTCATATCCTGATTTCCTTTCCTAATTACATACTATAATCAAAAACACTCCGTCCCTATAGGGACGAAGTGTGCAAGCTCCGCGGTACCACCCGACTTCCGATAATATCGGCACTCTATTGTGTATAACGGCACTACCCGTCACGAGCTACTTATACATGTCACATAAATAACAATTTTTATACGCTTATAAATTAAGAAAGCTTAAACTTAAAATTATGTTCACCCGCACAGCTCCGGAATGAAATTTCATCATATATCCTTACCGCAAGGACTTCCAGCTAATAACCCCTGCTCTCTCTATGGCGGAATACAGACTACTTTGTTCCATCATTGCCTTTATTATTCAATTATTGGTATTGTATCATTAAATCAAGACTTTGTCAATTAGAATATAATATTTTTCTTTAATATTAAAATGCTATATCGCAAAATCAAACATAATTGTAGAAAATTCGATAAAATTGTGATATTATTGTTACAATATTATTGAGAACGGAGGAATATGTAATGTACAAAAGATTGATTTCCGTTGTGATAACGGTATCAGTAATCGCTTCCTCTTTGCCGCGAGTATCAGCGACTATGAGGGAGCAGACAATAAACAACTCAATATCCGGATACATATCATTGAGTGAGGGAGTACATATAGCCGGTATAAACAAAACACCGTCAATTCATATTGACAGCAATGATTACGAGGGTGTTCTTCTGGCAGCAAACAATTTAGCCGAAGATATTCAATCTGTAGTAGGAAAAAATCCGACAGTAAGCAATAATGATATCACTGTTCCATTTGACGGAGGCAAGGGAATTATTATTGATGGGGATTCTATGAATGTCTCACTTGATTCTCCTGTTTCTAAAAATGCGGCATGCTATGTCGCCGCATACAATAAACGCGGAGTTCTTACAGCTCTCATCAAAAATACAGACAACCCCTCAGATGACAATACAGTAACATCTTCTTTCAGCTTTGACACCTCACTATCCAGACCTGCCGGCGGAAAATTAAAATCCTTCATATGGGATGAAACCATGGAAACCAAGTCTGATACACTGGGATTATCTCCGTCTAAATCAGCAGTCTTAGACGGAATTGATATAGTTATCGGCACACTGGGTATAAGTGAAACCATAGATGCTCTGGCATTAACCGGCAAGCTGGATATAAGCGCTATTGACGGGGAATGGGAAAGTTTTACTATACAAAATGTAAACAATACCATTGTAATAGCAGGTTCAGACAAACGCGGAACAATTTACGGGATTTACGACTTTTGTGAAAAAATAGGTATATCTCCATGGAGCTGGTGGGCTGACGCTGATTCCGTTCAGGCAGAGAATTTATATGTAAATCTTCCGGAAGGCGGATATACAGAAGGAACTCCTTCTGTTAAGTACAGAGGTATCTTTATTAATGACGAATATAACCTCAATCAATGGTCCACAGCTCTCGGCAACGGAAACGCAATGACCCATGAAACATATGAAAAAATATTTGAACTTCTGCTTAGGCTCAAGGCTAACTGCTTATTGCCGGCAATGCATCCATATTCTCCCTCCTTCCATATGGATAAAGAAAACACACGTATGGCGGACAAATACGGAATCGTGATAGGCTCATCACACACAGAGCCTCTTCTCAGAAATAACGCGGAAGAGCTTGACTCCTTTCAGGATAAATGGGAAGAAGAAAATCCCGGTAAAGCGCTATTTAAAAACACAATAAATATAAGCGGAAAGAAAGTCGCCTATTATTGGACAGACCACGATAATAATGGAAACACAGTTTACAATAAGGAATTCCTTGAAGATTACTGGCGTGAAGGAGTACGCCGCAGCAATCAGTACGAAAATATTTATACTGTCGGTATGAGCGGCGTCCATGACGGCGGGTTTGAAACGAATATGGATATTTCCGCAGCGCTGACTGAAATTATCGCAGTACAAAGAAAAATACTAAAAGAGGAAATATGCGATAAAACAGGTCAAAAAATAGAAGATATTCCGCAAATATTTATTCCATCTAAAGATATTCTTTACTACTACAACAAAAATTTAATTGACATTCCAGATGATGTTACAATTATTTGCAATGATGACGGCTATGGATATATGCGTCAAAACACGAATGATACAGAACGCTCCAGAACTGGAGGCATAGGAGCTTACTATCACATTTCGTACTATGGCCGTCCGGCAAGCTATCTATGGCTTTCATGCACTCAGCCGGCTCTTATCCGTGAAGAGATGAGCCGCGCTTACAATATGGGCGCTGATAAAATATGGATTGTAAATGCCGGCGACATCAAGCCTGCCGAAAATGATGTTGAATATTTCTTAAAGCTGGCATATGACATAGATAAAACAAATGAAAAAGATATAGGAAATATATTTTCGGACAACGCAAAGCGTGATTTTAATATGAATGACGCCGACGCGCGAAAATACGCTGAAATTATGACTGAATATTACGAGCTTGCAAACGCAAAACGCCCTGAATTGGTAAGAAGCAACGAATTTTCTCTAACCTCCTACGGCGATGAGGCACAGCGATATATGGACCGCTGTAAAAAACTCGCGGTACAAGCTGAGGCTTTATCTTCCGGATTAAGCGACGAAAAGAAAGACTGCTTCTTTGAGCTTGCTCTCTATCCAATTCGTTCTTTCGCCAATATAATTACAGACTATATTCAGACTGACCGCGCAAATCTATATAACCTTCAGGGCAGAGGAGCTGCTCCTTATCAGTTTGCCGATAAAGCCTCAAAAGCAGCGGCGGATATTGACACTGATACTGCCGCCTACAATTCTCTGCGCGGCGGTAAATGGGACAAGATGATGAATCTACGGCCTTACGCGCTGCAAGGCAGTGATGCGCATATAACAACCGTTCTTCACGCGGACAAGCCGTCTGAGCTTGACTACACATCACTTGCGGTATCTGTTGATTCTCAGACATCACTCAATGAAAATCCCGTCCTAAACCTTTCAGTATATGATACATATAATAAATTCATAGACATTATTAATCAAGGCTACGGCTCATTTGACTATACTTTAAGCTGCGCTCCCGCCGCCTCTGATACGAATACAAAAAGCTGGTTCAATTTCAGTAAAACCTCCGGACATGTAAACGGAAGTGACCGAGTCTATATAAGCCTTAACAAAAATGCTGACATTCCATACGGTAATACAAAAGTGTATATACAAGCAGCACAAAAGCTCGGTGAACATATTGTTGACACAAAATACATACAGGTCAACATATCCAACCCTGACATATCTCCTAATCCTAAAACATATGTAGCCGCTAATGGCACCGTTTCTATTGAAGCAGAGCATTATTCCCGCTCTGTGTCAACAGACAATCATGAATGGAAACCTGAAGAGGACTTTGGCAGAAGCGGAGATTCTATGAAGGTTTATCCTGATTTATCTGAAAATATAACATCTCCGGACATATCACATTCCGCTTATCTTGAATATGACGTATACTTTGAAGAAGGCGGAACATATACATGGGATATATACAGAATGCCTACATTAAATGAACGCGGCAGTATGAAATTTGCTGTTGGCATTGATGACTCCGCGCCCAAAATTATAACCGGCAATAACAAATATATAGAATCTACAAATATCACAAATAAATGGTCTCAAGGTGTTCTTAATAACAGTGAAAAGCTGTCTGTCAATATCAGCGTTCCATCATCAGGATTCCATAAGGTACGTGTTTACAGTATGACTTCCGGTATTGTAATAGACAAAATGGTACTGACTTACGGCACAAACGTACCTAAATCATATTTCGGCGCTCCGGAAAGCTACAACACGACATATAATAATACTATGGAAGCTGTCCCGAAATACACAGATATTTCATCAGCAGAAAATATTAACAAGCTATATGAGCCGGATGTTGTCATAGGAAATATCATTTCAAATAAGACTGCACAAACTCTGCGCATTCCTATTATCCCTCTGACAGATACATATACAAATGCCGTTGTCGCTGTAACCGGATATGATAAGGACGGTAATATGACATCGTGTGATTTTCAAAAAGCGGATTTATCCAGTATGTCAGAAATGGAATTCCATTCCCCATTGTCCGATACCGATACTTCCGGATATACTATCACCGTATTTGACAGCTTTACAAATCTTCATCCTATTGCGCCTTATAAAAAGTTCGGAACTATTCCTGTAAAAACAACAGGTGAAAGTATAAATATCCAATCTGATTTAAGCCTCTATAGCAATAAAAAATCTATCATTCTCATTGCTGACTGTGAGATTAACGAAAATATTACGGCTGACCATATTAAATATTTATACGGAGAAAATATAACGACAGATTCCTATAAAAATATTCCGTTTGCCGATAAAGTTCATGGTACATACCACATAAGAATTGGTATTGACAAAGAAAATGCAGTAAATGAATTACTTGACACAACACAAAAATAATAGTTTATTTGTTTCTAAAAAGCACCGAATTTGTAAATTCGGTGCTTTTACTAAATAACTTATTTGTTAATTTCTTCAATATGCTCTACAATATACTGCTGAGCGGATTTATTATAAACAGGCTGTTGATATGTATCTCCGGTATCAAGGTTAATCTTATCTCTCACTGAAATACCAAAACACGGACTTTTATCATTTACGATTTTAATTGTTTTATTTTCATCTATTGTTACTAAATCAAGATAACCGTTTTTCACCATCCATGACGCAATCTTTGTACCTGAAACCGTACGCATACTGCTTGCGTCAACAACCGCGTTAATTCTCCTTGCAAGCTCATTTACGCCTACAGGCTCGTCCGAAATTTCTATTCTTGATTTTTGCTCATTTGTAATCGCAAATGAAGCCTTGCTTTTCTTAACGGCTCCGCCGCCTGTTATTACATTTTCAAGTATCTGAGAAATAAATACCATACAATGCTGTATTCTTTCCTGAGCAAGACTGTCATCATCCCTTACATAATCACCATTAAGCGGATTTATCCCCTGCGACATCGCATCAGAATACAGTTTTGCTCTTTTAACCAGTTTAATATCATACATTTTAATATACCTCCACACCACTATTACCTGTATGTCATATCCACTACTACTATATTTTACCACATATTGCTCTCTAATTCAATCAATTTCTTCATTTTTTGTGCAAAAAATGTAAAAAAAAGGTGTTCCGAAGAACACCTTTTAATTCGTGAAATTAGTCAACCCACTTTTCAGGATTTGTATCCTTTTCAAAATTATGGTCATTTGCAGCTTCAATTATATCAAAGTATGCCCAGTGTGATGTTGCCACATCAGGGAATGATGTATAATTAACCCCTGCAAGCCCCTCTGAGTCAACAGCGCGCTTTAAGTAAGCGTTTACGATTCTTACAGCCTCAGCACGAGTAATGCTGTTATACGGTCTGAAAGTTCCGTCTTCATAGCCGGATACCCAACCGTTTACATATGCTGTGTAGATATAATCTACACCCCATTCATTTTCTGCTGAAACATCTGTGAATGACATATCGCCGGCTTCAAGAACCTCTCCAAGTCTTGATATCATTGTGGCAAATTCCTGACGAGTTATATTCTCGTAAGGACGGAATGTACCGTCTTCATAACCTGTGATAACATTCTGGCCTACAAGGTAATTTACATTGTTTGCGAACCATTCTGTGCCATCCATATCAAGCATTGTATTCTCATAGTCGCCTTCTGTATAAGCCGTTAACGCACGGGCGAATATTGCTGCTGTTTCAGCACGTGTAATACCTCTTTCCGCACGGAAATCACCGTCTTCATAACCATAGATATATGCCTTATGAGCATTTGTATCCGGCTTTGCTGTAGGAGCAGGTGTTGCTGTAGCAGAAGGACGAGGAAGTACCTTAACTGTTACTGACTTAGTGTTTGTTCCCACCTTAGCCGTAATCTTAACTGTACCCTCTTTTATCATTGTTACAACACCGTTTTCATCTACAGTTGCAATACTTTCATCTGCTGATGTCCATGTAGGAGTCTTTGTTGAACCCTTTATTGTCGGCTCAAGCTTAAGTGTGTCTCCAACATATCCTGTCTCATTCGCGTTTTTGAATGAAATAGACACCGATGAACCGCCACCGCCGCCACCGCCTGAAGATGGCTTACTCGTCGGCTTTGGTGTGCCTGTTGGCGCAGCTGTTGGCGCATCTGTCGGTGCAGCTGTTGGTGTAGCCGTCGGTGCTTCTGTTGCAGCTGGAGCCTTTACTGTCACCGTATGTTCAGCGGACTGAAGTATTGTTGTAGTTTCATATCCAGGTTCGCTTAATGTTACAGTTACGTCACATCTATACTTAATATCTCCTGCTGCTGCTGTATCAGCTGTAGGAACATCATATGTTTTTGATGTCGCGCCATCAATTGCTGTACCATTCTTATACCACTGATATGCCATCTTATCTTCCGTAACACCAGCCGGGTCGGTAATATTTACTGTGGCTGTCAATGTTGTTGTACCGTCTATTTCAAGCGCGCCGCTTGGATCAGCCGTAATTGTTACTGTACCAACTGCCGGCTTCTTATCAGTCGCTTTAATCTTGAATTTCACCGAAGAAGGATTATTATAGTTCTGATTATCACATACTGCTTCAACGGTTACTTCTGTTTCACCTGCCGCACTAGGTGTAAATGATGTTACTACCGCGCCGTTTACCTTATACTTAATAGTAAACTGGTCAGAAACATCCTCACCGCCTACGCCTGTAACTGTTGCTTTATCAGCCATATTTGCAAATACAACTTCTTCTCCAGCCATAACATTTTTCTGAGCAGGAGTTGAAAGTGTTGAATTTGCCGCTGTAATTACACCAGTTGTTACATTATGCGTATTAGCGCTCAATGTATAGTTAATTTTATCTGTGCCGTCAAGCTCTATATTCTTTATAGCAACTGTCTTGTTTGAACCAACATCCGGACTATCATATTCAGCAGCTGCAGTATTCTTTATAGTTACATTCTTGAAGTTATCAACAAGTCCTGTAGGTATTGTAATAGTACCCAAGACTGCTGCTTTTGTTTTATCGAATACCTTACTAAACGCAGGGTAACCTAATGTAGTAACATCAATTTGTTTTGGATTAATTGTCTGAGTAACAGTATACTCATGTGTCGCGGCAGAAGGAAGTTTATAATTAGTATTTCCTGCTGTCTTTAGCTTCAATGTAGCAACAACATTTTTTGTTCCTGCCGTAGCTGTCTTCCACTCATATGTGAATTCCGCAATATCATTTGCGGTATCGCCAGCCTGAACGCCTGTAACAGTCGGCTCATTACCTGTAACACTAATTGTTTTATTACCGTCAAATGTCTTATCCGATACTGTTAACGCTTTGCTCCAGTCAACGCCAAGCTCTGCTTTTTCAATTGTAAAGGTAAATTCTGCCGTCTTTGAAGCTTCTCCTGCCGAATTGACAAACTTAACCTTCTTACCTGTTTTAGAAAATGCCTCATCAGACAATGTTACCACGTATACATAGTCTCTTGCATTCTTTACTTCACTGATAGACATATCTTTAAGGGCAACCGTATAATCAGTACCTACTGACAGTGTTGTTCCTAACGGTACCCCGCTTATTGTAACATCAGTCTGCGGATGTGCAGAACCATCATATGTAATCTTAGCTGGTGCTGTTAATGTTATTTCTGTCTTGCCATCATCTATATTACCGTTTTTATCAATTGGTATTGACACCATTGACTGAGCTGTAGATTTATTAGGTGAATTATATACAACATATAACGTTGTACCGCTAGTATTATATACATCGCTCTGTATAGTAAACGGAATTGTAGTCACTGTAGAATCTGTCATTTGCTGTTTTACAAAAATTGGACCATTTATACCACTAATATCCATATTATCTATAGTATCCTGAATATTAGGTTTCCAATCCTCTGTATTTATAAAGTCATCTGCACCATTCTCTAATTGGTCGTCTACAAATTTCTGTGTAAACACCGCAAAACAATACTGCATACCATCAGTACCAACAGCAGGCGCTATATCAAAAGTAATCTGATAATTATTAGCGCTTACTTTGCTGACATCTACATTGAGCATAACGCTATTAGCCGCAGCTTCTGCTACCATGGGAATTGTTACTACGCTAAAAAGCATAGATAACGAAAGAAAGATACTTAAAAGTCTTTTTTTCATATTTCTTATGTCTCCTTTTTTATATTGTTATATTTATCTATATAAAATGCCTGTAACGGCATATTGTATTCCTGCAATTATTACCCCTGATAATTTCCGTTTGTAATACAATTTTGCATTTCTTCCTTTGATAAATATTTTTTATCTTCGCCTAAATCGTTAGCCTTTGCTATCTGACCATTTACTATATTTTGAAATGCTGTTCTTCTGATTGCCGCTGTTGTTCCCGGAAGTGTTAATCCCGCAGCTGTAAAATATGACGCAGCCGGCGTACTTGCTCCCGGTGTGGCAGCTCTTACATTCATATAGTTTACATTTCCTAATTCAACATAATTGTTTGATTCCATCACAAAGGCAGGCATACGTCCAACCGAATCACTTGCCCACGCGCTTACACCGCCTATATCAATAACCTCCAGATTTACTGACGTTGCATTCGCAGGAGCAACAACTTCAACAATTTGTTCATCTACATTTTGAATGTTTAGCAAAGATACAATCGATGTCGAACCGGTAACATATGTGACTTTTAAAGCGGTTTCTCTTGTACGCGGAATATAGTTATTTGATTCATTTCGTCTGCTCACTTTAACCTTAACAGAATAGTTTGCAGATGTTCCAAATCTTGCAAAATATCCATCATTGGGGTCAGTACTTTGAGAAAGCGTATAATATCCTAATGAAAATGTGTCTTTCATTGTGTTAAAATCTATACTTATATTGGAAGTATATGCCGCTTTAAGCACTAGACCAGAAGAGATATTACTATAATCAGGGTCAGTCGGCGAATCTATTGTTTCTATCGTACCTAATTCAATAGGACTTATCGCATCTCCATATACAGTAAAATCCTCCGAATCGAATTCAATCCATTTACCAAAGGTATATCCTTTATGAGTTGACAGCGGATACTTTGCTTTTCCGTTTTCCTGCTCATCATTATATACAGTACAGTTTTTCGCGTCTGTATCTGCCCATGTGTCACCCATTTCCGGCTTGTTTCCAAGCTCGTCAACAGGAGCCATAAGACCTTTAGCAAATTCATTCGTCTGATTAATTATATCCGCCTGCTCCGCCGCTCCGTTAACAACAAGTGAACCTAACAGCGTGCTTTCGTCCCAGTCAAAGAAAACAAGCGCGGCAAAATTCGCAGGGTCGGCTCCTCCTCCGCCTGTATTAGCGCTTTGTACATCCTGTTCAAGTATAAATCTCGGCGCGTCTTTTAAAAAAACATGATGCTCAATATTATCAATTTTTCCTGACTCATTATAGTAATACTCCGTTTCTTTATCATCACCCGCGCCGCAGAACACAAGCTGTCCGGCAGGCGATGCTTCGGCCACATCATCCGTTGCAAGCGATATTATTATGTCAGTATTTCCAGCAATATTAGCATGCTCAAATTTGTCTATAATTTTCTGCTTACTTGCCGCCATTTCCTCCGCAGTATCACCGGCATATTTAAAACGTATTGTAAGCACACGCCCCTCTTTGGGGAGTGACTTCACCGGCAACGCGCTTTCCGCGCTTATGTATAAATAACCGTCTTTACCGCTTGACTCGTCCGGATTTGGCGATGCTGATGGAGCCGCGCTTGCATCAGGGGTCGCCTCCGGCGATACCGATGGGCTTACTTCAGGTGACGCTGACGGACTCACTTCAGGTGTAGTTTCAGGATTATCCCCGTCAGATGCTCTGCGACGTCTTGCTTCAGGCGTCTCCGTCGGATTTGCTGTAGGCGCCGCCGTCACTTCCGCCTCCGGCGTTTCCATCGGATTCGGAGTATTCGTCACCTCCGGAGACACTGTCGGATTTATCTCTGTTTCCTCATACGCAAAAGCAGTTTTGCCGGATATTTCAGCAGGACATACTACCGGCAAAGACGCTACATTCCGCCAGTCAGTACATCCTCCCATAGGCAGAACAACCGCATTTTCACCCCAAGTAGCAGGACGCATTACACTCTTGTCATACCACAATACCATACCGGCAGAAAAGAATCCTCTGTTTCCGGGTTTTACCTGCATAGTAAGCTCGAAATATTCATTATCGCCTTCAATAGTTGAACCTATCACTGTAAACTCCGGATTGTCATCCTCCGCGCCAATAACAGGCACAGTTCCCATAAAACAGGTCAATACCAAAAGAAAACATAGTATTTTTCTCACTACGCCTCACCCCCGTAATTCTTATTGTAGTAAATTTTCAAAATATCTAAATCGTGAAATGTAATTTTTCCATCACCATTTAAGTCACATCTTACCGCTGTTGTATTATCACTGTCATACAGACGCTTATTCAGATACAGCATAAGCGTTGACCTATCGTTCAGCTTTATACGCTCATCACCTGAAATATCTCCGCAATACAGCTTAATTTTCGGCACTGTGACATCCGCGCCTTCCACCTTTACGCCAGTTCTGTAGGTAAGATGCACATCCTTTGAGATTTCAAGCGTATACTCACCGTCAGGAACCGCGGTAAACTCATAAAAGCAATTCATTATACACTCCGGTCCCTCATTTGTATATGAAGGCTCCAACTGCATAAAAATTGTTCCGTCCGTGTTTAACAGACGCACGCTTACCTTATTATTCGGATTATAGCTCTGTACCTCACCGGTTAATATCTGTCCTTCCTGTTCAGGCAAATCAAAATTACTGTTAAATTCAAACCAGATATCAACCCACTCATTAGGCGCTCCAGTAAGCTCAGGCCACCAGACTCCCTGATAACAGCCCGTCACGCCGTACTCTTTGAATTCCTCTTTTTCAGCTTCATCAAAATCGCGCCATATTTCTCTGTTAATGGTTATACCGCCGAAATCATCATTATATTCCGGCAGCTGCGATGTCGCTGTCGTACGCCATTCAAGCTGTCTTAATGTCTTTTGATTCCAGTTCTTAGGTATATTTCTGTCATCGTCCCACTCGACATTTTCCACCTTAATTGTGCCGAGGAGTACCTCCTGCTTCAAATAACCTACATCTTTTCTGTACCATGACACCACTGTATACGGTCTTCCGTTCTCACTAAAATTATAAACCTCATCAAACAGTTCTTTATTCAGTTTGAACTCAGGCGCAATTGCGGAATCATATGCCAGACCAAATGTACCTTCTGACAGATACTCAGATGTTGAAAGATATACCTCAGCAGTATAAGTTTTATCATCACTGTTGTAGCTGTCATTTTGTATAATGTACCTTGCCTTCCAATCCCCCACGCTGTAAGCATAGGGGACTGAAGCAAAGGTCAGCAGCATAAGCAAGACTACTGCCGCAATTTTTTTTATCCTAACATTCATTGCATTTGTATCCTATTAAGATTATCTCTTACTCTCAAACTATCTATTTCTGTTTAGGAATGTTTCATCCAAACTCATACCGTACATATCGAATAAATCGAACAAGGTACTCATATCAGGCTGTGAATATCCTGTCTCCCAGTGACCTATAATCTGCTGGGATTTCCCCATTCGGTCAGCTAGTTGCTGCTGAGTAAGACCTGTGCTTTTACGTATGCTCTTCAAAATGCCGGCTATTTCCAGTTTGGTCATCATGATACCCGTCACCCTTTCTTTTAATTCTTATCAAGCTTGTATAAAAATACTGCCGTTTCAGCTCTTGTCGTATTACCTGTAGGATTAATGTTTCCATTATCACCGCTTATATAGCCCGCGCCTACTAAACGCGAAACACTTTCATATGCATAATCAGCAATTCCAGACTTATCGGCAAACTCTGACAAATCTGACACGGGCATATCTGCCATATTAAGCTTCTCAAGAGCTTTATATGTCATTACCATCATATCCTGACGTGTTATACTGCCCTCAGGATTAAACTTATTATTACCAACACCGGATATTATACCCAATGACTTTGCCAGTGATACAGTTTCATAATAGTATTTGTCCCGCGGAACATCATCAAAGTTTTCGGTTATCTCACCGTCAAGATTAAGCATACGCATAAGCAAGGTTATGAAATCCGCTCTGCGTATCTGATTCCGCGGTGAATATGTAGTATCACTTGTACCGCTTATAACACCTTTTTCAGCCAGCGCCAGTATTGCTTCTTTTGCCCATGGCACACTGTCTATATCGTTAAAGCGTTCTTTAAGCGGAGTATTTGTAGCCATTGGCACAGATGTTGCTGTCGGCGTCATTGTTACCGCTGGCTTATCTGTCGGCTTTACAGTGTCATTAGTTCCATTAATCTCATTAATTTCTTCCTCCGGTCCGTTATTCGGATTTACCGGAATCGCGGGCGGCGCCTTGACAACAATCTCAAAGGTCTTATCTTTAGAAACAGTACCCTTCCTTACTCTCGCAGTCAGCGTCACCTTTGTATCTTTTGCCTGACGCACAACTCCGCCGTATGAAGTGACAACAGCAGGATTACTGCTTATCCATTCTATTTCTGTCCCCTGAGCTCCCTGTCCGGGCAGCGTAAGCTGTTCAGTTACACTGCCGGCACTATCACCTTTTGAATAAATGATTTGCAGCGCAGACAGCACACTATTAACAATATCCTCATCACTAACAGGATTTTGTTTGTTTTCGCCCTTTACCGTAACGGCAAATTCTTTTGTATCCTGCGCACCGCCGCGTAATATTATTGCTGTAAGCTTTACATCCACATCAGTTGTCGGACGTGTCACGAATCCATAATCTGTAATTACATCCTCACGATTTGTTGACCATATAATTGAGCATCCATATATACCCGCTTCAGCAAGTATTAAATCTGATGTTACCGAATTCTTATTATCACCCGGTGCATAGCGTATTTCTAACGCTTCCTTATCTTTAGCTATAATTGCAGCATTTTTTTCCTCAGCGCTCAGTCTGCTTTTTACAGTAACATCAAAGCCGCGCTTTTCTACAGCGCCTCCTAGCGATACTGTCGCTGTCAGCGTAACATGCGTATCATCTTCTCCGCGCGTTACCACTCCCTGCGGACTGATAATTAAAGCGTTGCTGCTTTCCCATGTTATTATCTCTCCATATTCGCCTTCCGATTGAAGTACAAGGCTGGCTGTAACGCTTGACGCGCTGTCGCCTTCCTTATAGCCAATAGAAATATTATCCGCTGTTGCGGCAGCAATCTGCGCATAGCTCTTTAATTGAATATGAATTGATTCATCACCATTCTGAATTATAAGATATCCTGATTTCGTCTCATATCCTTCAGCCGAAACACGGTAAGCATATACCCCATTTTCCATCTGATAAGATACAAAGCCTGAAGAATCAGTTACATCCTGTAAATTGTCAAGTGTAACATCTGCCATAATAGGATTACCGCTGTAATCTGTCACGCGTATTCCCGCTTCATATGTAACGATAGGTATTACATCACAATTAGGATAATCATAATCAATACCGCATACATACGCGTCATTGATATCATTATTTCTGTAGGCGACAAGACTATTTGAAAGTATTTCCGCGCTACAGTCCCATTTATGAGCCATAGTCCCATTTACATAATATAGACTGATTGTATTGCGTGTAAAATCATCTGTGGAAAATCCGTCTTTAATTTTAAACGCTATTGACGCTATCTCCTTATTGGATGAAGATGCGTCTATAGGCAAATTACTTACTGAGTACCATGCAAACATTGCATATCCCTTGTCATTTGACAATAATACAGAAGGACTTAATCCTTCTGACGCTATTACCACATCATCAGGCGACTGTATCGCATTAAAAAGTGAAGATGTATCCGCAAGCTCCAGCTTTTCTGTATCAAATGCGATTGCCAGTCTTCCTCCCAGAGATTTAACATCTCTTATCGACGCATGAATAACAAACTCACCGTTTTCTTCGCTGCCTGATATTATATATCCGACACTGGGTGTCTGTGCCGTAACCGGCACAGCACCCAACGCGCAGATTGTCAATATCAGCGATAAAATCACGCTCAATACTTTTCTTTTTTTCATTGCTGTAATTTCCATAAATTATTTACTTGCTAATGAGCTGTCAATTGATGATTCTGTTTTATTTAAAAACTCATCATAAGTTTCTCTTGTAGTTCTCTGACCAAAGTTATATCTGATATATACCATATCATGAACATCTACCTTAGTATTATCATCAACATCCGCTCTGCCTTTTATAAGACTATTTGCATTCTCACGTAAACCGTTACTAACAATACCAGCATCTATAAGTGAAACTGTCATGCCTGTACCGTTTGTATTACCTATAAACGGAGTAATCTTCTTTGCATTTTCCTCTTCTTCTCCGTCCTTTAGACCAAATGTCTGATTTTTATCTCCCGCAACATTATATCCTGATATAATATAAGTTATATAACCCTTTTTCTTAACTGTCACAGTCCAATCTCCCTTAGGAAGCTCTACTGTAAATACAGATTTTTTACGGTCTATTGTTACATCCTTGGCAATAACCTCAAGTCCGTCAGTACGTGTAAAGGTTACAGTCGGAGCTGTGCGGACAGCTTCCGTTGTAATATTGGAATTCTGTGATAAATCAATATATCCTGTTATAACGAATGCGGCTTCTGTAAAGATTGCGCCTATCTCAGTATCCTCTGTAATATCATCAACTGTATAAACAAATGGCTGTGTTCTTTCTGTATTGCTTATTTCCTTACCGTTTACATCTACAGCTGAAGCTGACCATGTTTTGCCATCTGTTGTTGCTGTAGCAGCTGTAGCTGTAACAGTTAGGCTGTCATGCTTTTTCTTAATAAGTATGCCCAGAGGCTCTATAGTACCTTCGCCGCTCTTAACATATGTCTTCACAAAAATTGTGTTATCATCAAAGGTTACATATACAGTCTTTGTTTCGTTATTTCCAACAGTCACCGTATATTTGCTGCCTGACGGAGCAAGGTCAGTCTTGCCTGTACCATCGTCAACCTGAACCTTGGTGGTTCCCGCTCCGCTTGCTGTAGCTGTAAATTCAAGAATATTGTTTGACGCCGCAATCTCATCAGCAGTGAAAACATATGTCTTTACTGTATCAGCTATATCTGATTCAGCAGGTGTCGGCTTGGAAACATCAACTTTACCGTTAGGACCTACAACAAGCGTTACCACAGACTCACCGCTCGGTGTACCGTTATAGAAAGTAACTGTAATGTTGTTATCCATTGACAAGTCGTCAAAGGTATATTCAAATGACTCCAAATCATTGAAATCATTAATCTGAACACCGTTTACAAAAACCTTTTCTACTTTATAGCCCGCATCTGCTGTGAATGTAAATTTACCTAGCTTTTTACTATCCAACGGATTAATATCTGAAATTACAATTGATTCTGTACTTGGACTTGTCTGGTCAGCAGGCAGTTGAATTTCACCGCTTTCAGCTGTATATTCTACCTGACCATGAGCGCCTACATTGGCTGTAGCTGTATATCTTGTATCATCTTCCTCTACTGTAATTGATGTAATCTTAATAACAACATTATGTGACTTGAATCCGTTTTCGTCCGGCTCAGTCTCAGTAGGATTTCCTACAATATTAGCCTTATCAAGGAAATACATTCCTTCCTTGTCAGCCTTAGGATATGTATGCTCAACACCTTCATCGTCTGTAACAATTACAACAAAATCCACATCAGTAATCTTATAACCTGTTTCAGCCTCAATATTGAAGTAGAAATCTCTGCCATTATAAGCAAACTTATTTCCTGTCAATTTAACCTGTTCCTTATTAGGAGTCGAGGTGTCTGCAAATTCTAATACAGGTGTGTGATAAATTTTCTTTTCCATAACAACATATTCTGTTGTTGTTTCCTTGTCCTTTACCACAACATGCTTTTTATCACTTTCAGGAACATCCCAATATCCTTTACAGCTTGCTATATAATCAAATTCCGCCGCGCCGTCTACAGGATATGTAACCATACCAGAAGCGTCTGTTGTAATTGTGTCTATAACATTACCTTCTGTATCATAAATCTTAATATCAGCCTTATCCAAAGGTACATTGTCTTCATCTGTAACAACAAATGTCAAGGCTGATTTCTCAAACTCAAAGTCAAACGTTGTAAGTACGTCATATGTTTCCTGGTTATCAGGGTCATCCTGTGTCTCTGTATAAGAGCCTTCACCCACAAACTCTGAATATATCTGGTAGAAGCCTTTAAGAGTAGCCTTTGACTCAGCAAGTCTTCTTACATAAGGATTTGATTCATCATTAAATGTATCTGTATATCTCCATAAAGCGTCAAGGAATTCATGGCTTTCTTCATAATTATCAGCAGAATAAGCTTTAAGATAATCACGTCCTGTTTTTGTCTTATCAAACGGCATTACTGTAAACGCGTCAGATGTTATATCCGCCGCTGTTTTACCCGGCTTTAATGTAAATGTATAAGTTCCGAATAATTGCGCGCCTGTTCTTGTATCAAAGCTTATACCTTGCTTCATATAATCCTTAGCCGCCCATATGATTGAATGATAACCTTCATTTACATCCTGTGTTATAGCATCAACCTTATGACCTCCCTGGTCTGCGAAGTTCGGATACTCTATAATATTTTCTGACTTGGTAAAGTTGTCAAGTGTGAATACATCAGTATCATATTTAATACCAAATGTACCCCATGCGGCAGAAATATTACCTAATGTTACTGTCGCATTATACTGATTCTCATTTGTTTCGTCTTTTACAATTTTAACATTGTAATATGGGTCATCCATCTTTCCAAGCGTAATTGAATCTGACGGATTTATTTCTGTATTCTTATCTGAATCGCTGTAATATTTAGCCACGCCGCTGGCGTCAACATCAACATAAATTGTTTGAGGAATAAAGCCTGTAGCTGAAACTGTCATTGTATAGCTGTTTCCGTTAGGAAGCTTTATTTTGCCGTCTATAAGGTCATTTACATTGTATGTTTTTGTTGTGCCTATCTGGCCCCATGATGTTGTACTTCCCGCTGTTTGCGTAACTGTTACTGTTATACCGTCAGAACCCTCGGCTGTTACCGGAGGAACAACCACCTCTGCTCTCTTAGGCTCAAGCTCAATTGAATATTTATTCGTATCTGTTGGATTAACGATAATTTGCTCACTTGCAGTCTCATATCCTGTCTTTGATGCTTCTAATGGTACCTTGACAGATGTACTCTTAACCTTACCTGTAGCCACGCCATTGCTATTAGTCGCGCTATCCAACGCAACGCCATCTATAGACACGCTTACTCCTTCAAGCTTAGCGGCTGTGTCAGCGTCTGTGACTGTAACCTCTACTCCCCATGTCTTTTCTGTTTCTTTTTCCATTGTGACAGTAGGAACTGTGAATGAGCTTTCTGTCGGAATTGTAAATATACCCGTTTTATTTACCATTCCAGTTTTGGAAATAGTATAACTGTATTCCTTACCAACAGAAAGTATATCTCCTGTTGAATAGCTTCCGTGTTCATCTGTTGTACCTTTTGCTACCTGTGTTTGCGCACGCGCAGCGTCATTCTCATAAACAGTTACTGTTGCATCTTGAACACCCGCACCTGCGCTGTCCTGTACAGTAAATGCAGCGGACTGCTTTGCCATTTGCTTTTCAGGGAAGCCAATCATGTATGTCTGTTCATCTATATAGACTGGCTGACCACTGGTATCAGTCATGAAACCTGCTGTACCACAAACAGCGTCTATTTCACCATCATAAGACATCTGGAAAGTATCATCAGTTATATCATTATTACTGTCATTTAATTTAAAATGCATTGTATACAGCGTGTTTAATCTATTTTCAGGAAATTTATACAATGTTAAATTATCTTCAGTCTTAGTTACTAGCGCTCCTGTTTCTGGATTTGTCCATTCTTCTTTCGATAGCTCATTATTAATACCTGCATCTACTATTATTTTTTTCCTCGTACTATCTGCAACATCACGATGATAAATAGCCCATAAGTCTGTAAATAACGCTGTATTAAGGTTTGTACCAAGAATCGGGGTGTCCCCATTATCTTCATTATAATCAGCGGCAGCTTCACTAAGCATTTCTCTTGTCACCTTACCGCTATACAGCATATTAGTTGCTGTACTGCCCTCCGAATAAGGTGTACCGTTTCTTCTTACCCATGTTACAACATTAGGGTCATATGTCATACATACCAGAGAAGTATTAAATGAACTTAAATTATATGTATTAACAACCACTTCATAATCATATTTGCCGCCATTACTTACTTTATTTAGCTTCAAAACATGGCCCTTAAACCCTGAACTGGTAAGTGCTTCTTCTGTACCATATTGTACTGTTAATGGCTGGTCTTCTCTATCGGCATTGTATGCCAGCGCAAATTGCGCTGGCAACAATGATATTACCATTAAAAGTGAAAGGATAGCAGATAAGCCTCTTTTAAATTGTTTTTTCATATTAGAATCTCCTTATTTGTCTAATCATTCAGCTCCTAAAACTGTTATACCAATTTTACCTAAATTCTTCATGAAATTGATTCGGTCTATATTATCGACACGATTATCATCATTCAAATCACCGTCTGATGGTAACATATCCAATTTTCCTAGATTCTTCATCAAGTTGATTCGGTCTGTATTATCGACACGATTGTCACCATTCAAATCACCTGGGAATAATTCAACATTCTCAAAATACTTTTCAAGATTCTCTAAACCTGCATATGGAACATCTGTAACAGTATAGTTTGTATATGCTGTCTTACTTACAACAATATCATATGTCGCATTTGAGTTGAATCTATCATCAATAGGCAGTGTAAGCGTTCCCGCACCGTCTGCCAGCTCAAGCTTTCCAGCTGTCTGGTCCGCGCCATCTTCATTTGATATAGTTTTAACAACTGCATTCGTTACCTTATCAATGAATTCAATCTTGACATTCTTAACTGCGCTGATTGACTTAATCGGAATTATAACCGCGTCTACTTGTTCATCAACTGCGCCGTTTCCTGTTGTATCAGGATTTGTAATATTTTCAGTATCCTGATTATTGTTGTTATAATCATCATCGCCTACAATATTACAATTCGGTGTTACCTTCCATTTCTTAGATGTTGAAGCAATGTAGTTACCATAATCCGGAACTGTCTTAAGAGCCTTTACTTCAACGTCTTTCACAGAAGTAACTGACTCACTTCCGAAGTCAAGCTCATACACAAATTCCGCGTCAGCATCTATTGTAGCTGTGTAAACCTCGTTTACATATATCTGATATGATTCAATTGCTCCCTTTTCACCTTCACGAGGCGCTGGAGCATCCCAGAATATTTTTACTTTATTGCCATTTGATAATGTTCCTGTAATTATCGGCGGATTTGAAATATAATCAGTCGGGTCTTCAGGGTCAGGATTTGTATTAACTGAAACCGTATTCGAATACGCATGAGCTGTATCACCATTAGAATACGTCTTAACTGCCTTTACTCTGAAGGAGTAATTCACAATGTCAGTTGACAGAGCATATTCCTGACCTGATACAAATGTCTGCGCATTGTCCTCATCACCGTTTACAATCAGATAATACTCAAGTCCTTCTTCTATACCTGTAGCTGTCAATATAACTGATGTCTTATCCTCGCTTAGCTCACCGCTCAGCTCCGGAGCTGTTGGCTGCTGAGGAACAGGGTTTGTCACTGAAAGAATATTGTTACTCCATGCGCCTGATGTTGTATCATCAACCCATGGCTCTATACGAATTGTATAGTCTACACCCGGATTAATTGTGCATGTGAAGCTGTTGTTATCATCTTCTGCCGCGTCTACATTAAATGCTTCTTCACGAGATGAATAGTAAAGATGAACCTTAAACTTATTCGCCTTTACAGTATGCTCCGCGTCTACCGGCGCGGTCTTCCATGTGATTACTAAATTATCCGCTGTCAACAGCATACCGTCTTCAGCATACTGTGGTGTAAGAACAACATCTGTCGGTTTCGCCGGTGTATCTGTACCGAAGCTTCCGCCGCCGCTCTTATCGTACTGAACAATTTCTGATAATTCACCTTCTGTTCCATATTCACTGACTGCCTGCATCTTTATCAGATAGCTCTTTGACTCAGTAAAGTTAGGAATGGATACTATTGCGCTTGTAACATCAGCATTTACCTTATTAGCCTCATACGCTTCACCGTCTACATAAATCTGATAATACGCAACGCCCGCACTTTCAAGGTTTGCCGGAGCATCCCATGTAAGAACTACATCGCTGCCTTCTTCATTAATCTGTAGATTTGTCGGCGCAAGAGCTTTTTCTTCACGTGTATCTACTGTTATAACATCCTTGATAGCACTTTCTTTATCGTTGTACTTTGCTGATACAGAGAAATTATATTCCTTGTTTATTTCAGTAAGCTCAACTCTGTATGAAACAGTCATGCTATCAACATCAGTTGTAACATCATCAAGTGTAAGAGGCTCGCTGCCCGCAATACCGTCTACATATAATACATATCCTGTAATATTTGTATTCGGAATTGACCATGTAAGGTCAACATACTTTTTATCAACTAAGCTTCCTTCAAGATTGAATATTGGCTCAAGAGTCATCTTCAATGCCGGAGTAATCTTAGCGTCTATACCCTCGCCAACACTGTTGTAAGCACTTACAGAAACAGCATATGTTTCACCGTACTCAACAGGGAATGTATAGGTAAGTGTTTCATCATTACCTTCATTCAGCGTTATCATACGTGAAGCGCCATCTGCGTTACTGTCTAATGAATACTGAGTCTTTTCACCATTGATATAGATGTAATAACCTTGAATCGGCTTATTACCATCACTTTCCGGCTTCTGCCATGTTACAGTTGCCGCAACAGCATTTTGACTGTCATCAATAGTTTCTGTAAGAGTTGGATTTATCGGCTGAGAAGGAACTGTATAAACAGGGTTTGCGTCTACAAATCCGTTATAATCAGCATCTATTTCAGCATAAATACCATCTTTATAGAAATCATCATAATAGTAATGGTCTTCCTCACTGCCCTTTCTGATATTCAGATTTCTGGTAGCGCGGATATACTTACTAAACGTACCTTCTCCCGCTTCATTTACAGCCTTAACACGAACATTATAGGTTGCTCTTTCAGCAAGATTTGTCAGTACATAAGATGTGTCTGTAACAGTAGCGGCAAGCTGCTCGCCGTTCATATTTTCATCTATATATACCTCATAAGCACTGATACCTGTATCACCTGTATTTTCCGGAGCATCCCATGTGAATGTGATTTCAGTACCTTCCGCATTTGTCTCATAAGCGCTGACACCGTCTGTATTATTAAATACAGGCCATGCAGGAGCGCCCGGAACAGTAACCTTGACCGGTGTAGCCGCTATCGGCTGTGTGAACGCGCCGCCGTCTACTGATACACTGTTAACAGCGTTAATCTTATAGAAACGTTCCTCACCGTTCTTCAAGCCCGTAACGGTGTATGTGTACTTACCGTTTACAGATGAAAGTGTGCTTGCGTCAAGTCTTGATACAACACTCATATACTTTGAATCCTTACCTGACCATACAACATATCTTGTGATTGTGCTGTATCCGTCAGTATCAGGAGCATTCCATGTAAGTGTAACCTCACCGTCACCCGGTATAACCTCAAAATTATTCGGAACACCCGGAACAGTCTGTACAACTGTACCTGTAAGAGTAACTGTAATTGAATTTGAATCATTAGCACTTCTGCCAACTGCGTTTACAGCTGCAATACTCAAAACATACTTCTGATTTGTAAGACCTTCAGAAATAGTCTCTGTGAATTCACCATTACTGTTAGGAGTAGGATTCTTAACTGTAAATGTCTTCGCTGTACCGCCGTTCTTAGGCTGAGCAGTAATAATATATTCAGTAATATCTGTACCACCGTTATTTTCCGGAGCAGTCCAAGTTACTACGAATGAGTTGTTGAATGAGTCAACCCCTTCGAGAGACGGAGCATCCGGTGTATTCAATGTTGTGAATGACGGTGTTGTATAGATTTCGCCATCACCGGCATCACTGCGCGCAACTATGTCATAGCTGTAGCTCATGCCCTTTTCAAGACCTGTCACAGTCGCTGTTCTGTTTTCATTATCGATAACAATGCTGCCTTCACCTGTCACCTTATATTCTCTGATTGGCAGACCGCCGTCGTCCTGTGGGTAATCCCATGAAAGAACGAAGCCGCATCCGTCATTTTCTGAGTATGTGTACTCAACATTCAGGCTCTCACCGTCGATTGCGCCCGGAACACCACCAGGAATAACTGTTTCAGGACGGCTCTGTGTGCCTTCACCCGCAAGGTTAATAGCGCTTACAGTTACAGCATATTCTTTACCGTTTTCAAGACCATCAATAAGAGCGCTTGTTTTAATTGTTGTAAGAACAGGAGTTTCCTCACCGTTCAGATATACCGCATAGCTTGTAATCTTGCTTGCGTTTGACTGAGGAACAGTCCACTCAACGCTGATTTTTCCGCTTGCCGGAACCGCGCTGATAATAACCGGAGCCTCCGGAGTACCCGGAATAGCTGTTACAGGATTACTCCATGAGCCCTCGCCGTTAATCTCGTTAACCGCGCGAACCTGGAATGTATATTCTGTACCGTTCTTCAGGCTTTCCTCGTTTAATTCTTCAATAAGTTTTGTATACGTATTTGAACCGTCAGCCGTAATTGATACAACCTCACTGCCCACGCTTGAAGATACCATAATATCATAACGTGAAACAGGGATTTCCTCACTTACGTCCTCTGATTTATCAAATGATACAAGTACGTTACCAACACCTGCCTGAGCCGACAGATTTGCCGGAGCCGCCGGAACACCTGTGATAACCTTGTGAATATCACCCTTTGCCGAAGCAAGACCTCTGCTGTTGACAGCTACCATATAGAAGCTGTGCTCAGCGCCGTCAGCTACGCCTTTTACTGTAGCAACATTATCGCTGTAGATAACGTCTGTCATCTCCTGCTCAGTGCCGTCACCGTTTACCATGTAAACCTTATGACCTGTAATCTGAGCGCCGTTTCCGTCACCATCAGCATACTTGAAGCTGAATGAACCAACACCCGGTTTAATATCGCTTACCTTTGGAGCGTCAGGCTCAGCCCAAGGAGTAACCTTTGCCGCAGCGCTGTGAGCGCCTTCGCCGTAACCATTAGTTACAGTTACAGTTACGTCGTACTCTCTTCCGCCTTCAAGACCTTCGATAACCTTTTCCATAGCGGTTCCTTCAGGAACTCTTGATGAACCGTCACCGATTTCACCAGCTTTAACACCGTCTACATAAATTGTATACTGTGTCGGATAGAACTTGTTTCCAAGAGAGCTGTCAATTGCCGGAGCATCCCATGTAACCTTTACGCTATTCTTAGCATTAGCAATAGCGGCTACATTAGATACTGTTGCCGGTGTACCAAGAATTATTGTCTTAGCCGCCGACTTGCTGCCCTCAACGCCCTGAATAGGCACAGCAGCTACCTGAACTGAAAGCTCTTTACCAAGCGGACGCATTGTCAGCACAACCCTGTTTTCAGCATTGTTCTTTGTCAGGTAAGCATGCTCACCGTTTAAATAAACGTGGAAGCTGCTTATATAAGACATAGAATCCTTATACTGGTCAAGATTCCATGAAATAGTCAGGTCACCCTGATTATTACCTTCAAGGGTTATATCCTTTGGAGGAGGAATGCTTCCCGCTGTAACGCTTCTTGTTTCAGAGCTTACACCAATGAAGTCATCCTCAGGACCCGGTCTGTATCCTGCCGCGTCCGTAACAGCGTTGTAAGAAACAACGTTAATATCATAAGTCTGGCTTGCGTTAATTCTGTTAGACACGATAGTATATCTGTATATACCATCCGCGTCAGGCTCGGTAATTCTTGTTGTGTTCATTCTAAAGTCACCGATATAGATGTCGTAACCTGTCATTGCGGCGTTACCAGTATCCTTCGGAGCTTTCCATTCAACATAAATTCTCGTATTACCAATACCTGAGTAGACATCTGTGATAACAGCCTTACCCGGTTTTGTGTTAGTAGCGCCCTTAACAGGCTCGCTTACCATACCTTCACCGGCTTCATTCATAGCCGTAACCTCAAACTCATAGCCTGCGCCTGTATCAAGACCTGCAGCCTTATAGCTTGTGCCTGTAATATGTTCATCCTCTGTACCGTATGTCTTAGCAAGGGTACGTGTAACTTCCTTATACTCACCTGTAGCATAATCCTTCTCGCTAACCTTGTAAGCTCTTACAACATAACCTGTTATAGCGCTTCCGCCGTTATTGATAGGCTTAGACCACACAAGCTTAATTACGCTGCCGCTTAACGCTTCAGCTGTGACATTCTGCGGTGCGGAAGCCTGAGTTACAGGAATATCCGGCTCGCCGTTGCTTTCAGACGGGCCTTCACCCTTTTCGTTTATAGCTGTAACCTGCGCTGTATACGCGTTACCGTTCGCAAGACCCTCGATAACAATGCTGAATGAATATAAATCACCCTGCGGAGTACCGTATGGCTGCTTGCCTGTGGATGTATCTCTTAAGTCATCAACATATAGCTGATACTGGTTATCATCTGTCTTTTCCCATGATACTGAAGCTGTAGCTTCCTTATCATCGTTCAGATAGATGTTATAGCCAACTATTTCATAGCCGCCGTTGTTAGCCGGACGTGTCCATGAAACTGTAAGCTTTCTGTTGCCTGCCTCAACCTCTACATTTTCCGGAGATGCCGGAGAAGCAAAGGTAAAGCTGCCCTGGTTTGAAGGAAGACCCTCGCCCGCAGAGTTAGTACATGTAACCTCAACGGTATACTTGCCGCCTGCAACAAATTCAAATTGTTTATCAGCAGCAGCTTTATCGCCCTTGCCGATATATATTTCAAATGATTCTAAATTCTTTTCATCTCTTGCTACATTACGCGTGAATGGAGTCTTGTTACCTTTTTCATCAATAACATAGACCGTGTAGCTTCTTATAGCGTTACCGTTTGTGGCCGCTGACTTCCAGCCAACAGTTACGCCCTCTGTATCTGTTTCATATTTAGTAAGAACCGGAGAAGTCGGAGCGCCGACTGTTACCAGCTTACCCTCGGCTCTGCCTTCGCCTACCTTACTTACAGCAGTAATTCTAAGGTCAATAGCGTCGCCGTTATCTCTGCTTGTCGCATCAAAAATAGTATGAGTGTCATAAATCTTGACAGGCTCATCATTATCTGCGTAAATATTGTAGTATAAAATCTCACTGCCGTTGCTGTCAGCCGCGTCAAATGTGATTTCTACCATCTGACCAGCCTTAGGAACGATTTCAAGATTTTTAACAGGACCCGGAAGACCTATTCTCTGAGTAACAGGAGCTGTATGGTCACTTTCACCGATTACGTTTACAGCTGACACCTTAATCTCGTACTCAGTATTATTTGTTAAACCGTCGATAACAACGTTTTTAACACTTTCAGTTTTCGGGTCAACATTACGGATAAGCTTACTAGTCCATTTTTCTGTGCCGACTCTTCTGTAATAAACCATGAATGATGTTACAGGAGCGGCATTATTGTTAGTATTCTTAATTTCCGTAATTGTGATTATACGGTTACCGGCTTCAAAGCCTACAATTTCAGGAACGTTAGGACGGTCTGCCGCGATAACCTCAAGCACATCACATTCAGGACCTATCATTTCCTCGCCGTCTCCGCCTGACTTATTCACAGCGGCAACCTTGATTTCATAAGTTTCACCTGTTGTAAGTCCCTTAATCTGAGCAGACTGCTTCTTCGCGTCTGTCGGAGCCACAGGGTCAAGCTGTGTCCATTCCTCTGTGTCCTTCTGACGATATGAAACCACGTAGCTTGTGATTGGAGTGCCGCCGTCAAATACCGGCTTAGTCCATTCAACAATTACGCTGCCCTTAGCGCTTGGATTTACAGTAACCTCCTGCGGAACAGAAGGATTAGTCCATGTTGTAGCTGTCGCCACAGCCTCCGCACCAGCGCCCGCCTTATTGACAGCAGAAACGCCGAAATGATACGGAGTACCCTTCTCAAGACCAATTACTGAAGCAGTGTATGTCTTTGACGCTTCATCATATACAGAAGGATTTACTGTTAGTCCCTCTGTAAGCTCAGCGCCCTTATTTCCATCATTGTCTGAATATACCTTTACATTATAACTTGTTATATCGTCACCGCCGTTGGATGTAGGGGCTTTCCACGAAACAGCAACAGAGCCGTTCGTTGTAGCCTCAGCAGTAACGTCATTAGGAGCGTCCGAAACCTTATACGGTTTAGCGGTTACAACATCAGATGTTTCAGAATAGTCAACAGCGTTTAGAGAATAAACTCTGTAGTCATATGAAACACCGTTAGTAACATCACTGTCAATGATTGACGTTCTGTTACCCGCTACCTGAGCAATCTGCTCCCACGCGGCGTCGCCGTCTGACGAAAGCTTTCTTTCTATATAGAAGTTACTTATAGCGCTTCCGCCGTTATCCACGTTTCCGCCGCTGCCGTTGCCCCAAGTCAACGTTACCTTCCCGTCCTCTCCGGACGTCGCGGTAACGATTGCCTTGTACGGCTTCACCGGCTTTATCACCACAGTCACGTCGACTTTGTCTGCCGCGGCTACCGCCGGCGACGACACAGCCTGCGTTGTGATACTGATAATCGCTGTACCGGCTCCTTTAATGTTGACGGTTCCGTCATCATTTACAGTCGCCACACTCGCGTCGCTAGTCGAATACACAAGCTTCGCGCCGCTTGCGCCGCTGCTCGCTTGTATCTTCGGCTGCTCCGCGCCAGTCTTATCTTTATCACTATAATTCCATGTGTAGTTCGAGCTTCCAACTGTTACTTCTGCTTTATTTCCTAATATATATGGAGCCGTCGATGTACCATTACCTTTAGTGAACGCTACAGATGACTGATTTAGGAAGAAAGCAGGGCGAACGCCGAAGCCGCCCTCCCACGTGTTGTTGTTGTAGACACGGCCATTGAGGTTGACACTGCGCGCACAGGAGGAGTAACCGGAGTAAGGCGCACGCAACCACGTGTGCCATTTGTTACCCGCTAGGAACGGATAAGTTGAAGTAGGCGAACCATATCCCCACCATGACTGAGCTGTATCAGCAGTGAAGTTACTGTTGTCAATTACCTTCTGAGTAAGTCTACCGACATAATAATCGCCTCCCAGAGTTCCTCTGTTCGCATACACTGCCTCGTTCTGTCTTATATCCAGAACGAACATCGTGTCTGTCTGAGTCTCATACCACGCCGTATCGTAGTTCTGGACCGTCTGGCCCATTGTGTAATTGTAAGTGTGTTCAGCACTTCCACCTTTAGCAAGGCTTTTATCCCAACTCGAAAGGAGATTCTTCTGAGTTACCGTTCTCATCGCCTGTCTTTCAAGTGATGAGAAATTGGTCAAGAAGCCTGCTTCTGTGTCGTATGCATTTTTTCCATCTCTCAGCTGTGATGCCGACGGCTTGTTGCCGTTTGCCCAAGCAATCGAGCTGGCGCTTGAGTTCAACCACTGGCGAAGCATTGAGTCTCCCCAATAATGTGAACCGTAATTCTTACGGTTAGTATCGCCTCTGGCGAAAGAACCCTTTGTGCCGTCAATCGGCTTTGCCGAGAAGGACTTCATCGTCAAGATTTTGTCCGTCATCAGCAGCGGCAGATATCCGCTTTGATGGGTTCCTGAGAAATTAGCCGGGTCAACGTTGCCGCTGCCGTCTACCTTCTGGAATCCTACGACTCTCCATAAAATTGGGTCGCCATAGTACGTACCCATCTGCACATAGTCACCAAGCTTCATGCTTGTTGCTACACCCTGCGCCGAAGCTGTCGTCGCAGGCAGTACCATTGGAATCAAGGCTGTCAGCATTGTTATTGTTGTCAGTATACTGATTAACCTTTTTTTCATTTTTATCATCCTTTCTTAGTTTTAATCTACTCACGATATTTTTTCGTAAATAGTAGGTATTACCATGCTTCGCGTGTCCCATCCACGCAGACACGCTCTGCTGAATACTTTCATAATCTATATCACCCGCGGCATACGCTTCATTAAATTTTCTAATTTTGCGTTTCATTGCCGCCTTGGAACGTTTTCTTAATTTTCTAATTATCTTACCTGTGTCGGTCAAATAGGAGTGAAAGCCAATGTAGTCAACCCCATTTTTTATCGGTAATATCTGCGTCTTTTCATTTAGCTCGAGCTTCAGCTCGTCACGCAGAAAACTCCTTATAGTGGCTAGACATTCCTGAAGGAATTTTTTATCGTTATGGAGAATCACAAAATCGTCCATATAGCGAACGTACATTTTGATTTTCATTTTTTCCTTAACAAATTTGTCCAGCGCGTCCAGATAAAAAACCGCAAACCATTGGCTCGTCATATTTCCTATTGGTAGTCCGACAGCACTGTCAGTGCTGTCGATGACAACGTCCAAAAGCCACCGTATATCCTCATCGGCTATATAGCGGTAAAGATATTTTCTTAAAACATCATGGTCGATGCTGTAAAAATACTTATGCACATCGCATTTAAGCGCGTAGAAGTCGCTACCCCATTTGTTGTAGCCTTTTCGCATATAGTCGTTTAAACGACCTAACGCGAAATGTGTTCCTTTGCCCTTCCTGCAAGCGGCGTTGTCATAAATTAATCTGGGTTCAAGCAATGGTTCGATTATATTGTCGCATATTACATGCTGAACAATTCTGTCGCGGTATTGGAGCGACATAATGTCCCGTTCCTTTGGCTCGTGTACCTTGAATTTTCTGTATTGACCAACTTTATAAGTGTGTGTCTCCAGCTCATGTTTGAGCGCCATAATATTGCACATTAAATCATTTTCAAATCGGAGCAGCTCGCTTTTTGCCGCTTTGCCCCGTTTTGCCTTTTTATGTGCCACAAGAAGATTTTGGAAATCATATACTTCCTCGAAGCGATTTCTGATAGTTTTAATTTTTCTCACCTGCCGTTTGGTATATATGATACTCTGATTGCACGTCTCACTTTTTGATGCGGCGCGGAACATAGAATTAATTTTAAGTTGTCTCTGCTATACTATATTATGTTTTTATTAAAAGTCTGTTCCGCTGCATTACTGTCAGCCGTGGATTGTTGATTTACTTATAATGTAGTTTCTGTCAGAACCAGTTTGCTCGGTCGATTGTTACAGCTCCAAATATAGCGTCTGTAACATTATGGCCGTCTGCTTCCGACAGCGGCAGTGATTTCTCACTGCCTGTCTCTGGCGCATAAGCCCTTTACGGCTTACGCCACGTCTGTACGGACTCGGTCTGTCTGATATTTCTATCAGGCGGGCCACCCGCCGTATCAGATGCCCGCAGCATTTGACACATATGCTGCTTGCTTCATGCGGCATAGAATAGCTCTATGCCCGCAACACAAGCGTGTTGCTTACCGCATCGTACTTGCGCGACGCGCTTTCCGACATTATATATTTATCGCAGTCATCGCCGACGTATGAAATCTTTGACCTGCGACAGGAACAGAATTCCTTTCCTCTCTCTGCGCGGAATATATCTGCTTAGATATATTAACTCACATTCTTCCGGACGTTCTCTTTATCCCTGCTGCGGGGATAAAGTTGAAAATCCTCGCGCGCAAACGGTGATAACTTTTTCTAGTTATCCCCGTTCGCGGGGATATGTTGTTGACGTCCTCTCTTGAAAAAGAGAGCGGGGCGAACATTTTATTTAGAAGTTCTTTTTAAGAATTGGAGAACAGGGTAAACATTATTGACATCTTTTTCGGAAAAGAGAGCGGGGCGAACGCCGAAGCCGCCCTCCCACGTGTTGTTGTTGTTGACATTGCCATTGAGGTTGACATTGCGCGCATTGTAGGAGTAACCGGAGTAAGGCGTACGCGTATAACTCTGTCCCGTTGTTAACTATATTAATAAGCTTGTTACAGCTTAATATCCAGAACGTTTTACTCTTTGTATTTTCATAGCTCTTCTGAGAAGAAAGCGGGGCGAACGCCGATGCTGCTCTCCCACGCGGTGCCGCGGTGGAAGACATTGCCAAAGAGGTCGACAAAGCGCGCAGAGGCGGGGGAACCGGAGTCAGGCGTACCTTGTACTCCTTGTCAATCCGTCTTATCGCAAACATATATGTTGCTCGCAGACGTTCGCAAACACTACGTGTTGCTTAGGCGTACGCTTGTAATTCTGTTTCCTGTGTTAACTGTGTTATACATTCTCACCATTCGTTTGCTTAAGAGCAAAGCGGGCGAACGCCGACACCTGACTCCCACGTGCGGTAGCTGGAAACATCGCCATTGTGAAGGACACTGCGCGCATTGTAGGAGTTGCCAGTGTAAGGCGTACGCTGTAATTCTGTTTCCCATGTTAACTATGTTATACAAAATTTAGCTGTTCTCATGTATATTTACAGGAAAGCGGGCGAACGCCGAAGCCAGTCTCCCACGAAGGATGTACGTATAGCGTACCGCCAAGGTCGACAGCACGCACACCAAAGGATTCGCCGGAATTAGGCGTACGCTTGTAACTCTGTTTCCCATGTTAACTGTGTAATACAAAATTTAGCTGTTCTTATGTATATCTACAGGAAAGCGGGCGAACGCCGCAACCGCATCCCGACGTGTTGACGCCGCCAACATTGCCACTGCAATTGACATAGCGCGCATAGCCAGAGTCACCAGAGTAAGGCGTACGCTGTAATTCTGTTTCCCGTGTTAACTGTATAATACATTCTCGCCATTCATTTGCTTAAGAGCAAAGCGGGCGAACGCCGAAACTACCCTCCCACGTGCGGCCGTCGCCGACATTGCCATCGAGGGTGACATGGCGCGCACGGCAGGAGTAGC
>CAJUFV010000012.1 GCA_910585795.1 uncultured Clostridia bacterium
AAGTGTTGACAATATAGGTAAAAGGTAGTAAAATAGCCCTTGTGAGTTAAAGCACCGGCTTTAAATTTTAGATTAAATACAGGAGGAAACTACTATGAATTCAAGCTATTTGCAGAAGCCACAGGAAGTTGAAAGAAAGTGGTATGTTATTGACGCAGCGGACAAGCCTTTAGGACGCGTTGCGGCAACTGTTGCAAGCATATTAAGAGGCAAGCATTTGCCTACATTTACACCGAACGTAGACTGCGGCGACCATGTTATTGTTATCAACGCAGATAAGATTGTTTTAACAGGTAACAAAATTAATCAGAAAATACGTTACTACCATACAGGCTGGGTAGGCGGAATTAAAGAAATTCACTATAACAAGCTTATGGTTGAAAATCCAGAAAAAGCCGTTATGTATGCTGTAAACGGTATGCTTCCAAATAATACCCTTGGAAGAAAAGCTCTTACAAGACTTCGTGTATATAAAGGCGGAGAGCATGAGCATCAGGCACAAAATCCAATATCATGGACAGGCGAGATAAAGTAAGGAGGACAATATAATGGCTAAAGAACAATACTACGGTACAGGTAGAAGAAAGTCTTCTGTTGCAAGAGTCCGTCTTGTTCCGGGCAACGGAAGTATAACAATAAACGGCAGAAACATTGATGATTACTTCGGTCTTGAGACATTAAAGCTAATCGTTCGTCAGCCGCTTGAGCTTACAAAAACAACTGATAAGTTTGACGTAATCACAAAGGTTGAAGGCGGCGGTTTCACAGGTCAGGCAGGCGCGATTCGTCACGGTATAGCAAGAGCTCTTCTTGAGGTCGACACTGATGCTTACAGAGCTGACTTGAAGGCGGCTGGTTTCCTTACAAGAGATTCACGAATGAAGGAAAGAAAGAAGTACGGCTTAAAAGCCGCACGTCGCGCTCCTCAGTTCTCAAAGAGATAATTGTATTTCACAATATACATCAAAAAATCCGCATTATTATGCGGATTTTTTATTTGTCGGTTTCCCAATTTACGAACTATCATTCCTCCCGTTTATCAATGCTGTATTATCACTCAATCGTATTAATACCACATTCTCATGAACAGCATAAACATAATAAACTATAAAATCATGATTAATTTATGTTGTTTTTTTAATATAATCATTATTTCTTCCACAAAAAATTACGCATCCTCTGTATCCATATTTCTTTGTTTTTAAATGATATTATAATAAAC
>CAJUFV010000013.1 GCA_910585795.1 uncultured Clostridia bacterium
ATGAAGCTGATGACTCGTAAGAAAGATAGAATGATTGTTATGGAACAATTAAGAACAGTTTCAAGAACAGAAAAGATTTTATTCCCTATTATTGTTACAATAGTAGTGGCATTAATTATTCCTGATGCTGTTTCGCTTGTAGGGTGTCTGATGCTTGGTAATTTGCTTAAAGAATCGGGTGTCGCTGACAGACTGGCAAAAATGGCACAGAATGAGCTTATGAATATTGTTACACTATTCCTTGGTGTAACTGTGGGCGCAACAGCTACAGCCGCAAGCTTTCTGTCTGCACAGACCATAGGTATTGTTGTACTGGGACTTATTGCGTTCTGTTTTTCAACAGCAGGAGGTTTGTTCCTTGGTGATATTATGTGCTGGCTTACAAAAGGTAAGGTTAATCCGCTTATTGGTTCTGCCGGTGTTAGCGCAGTGCCTATGGCTGCGCGTGTATCACAGACGGTCGGACAGAAAGAGAACCCGTCTAACTTCCTGTTAATGCATGCAATGGGACCAAATGTTGCCGGAGTTATCGGCTCTGCGGTAGCGGCAGGAGTATTTCTTGCAATGTTTGGTAATCTTTAATTTGATTATACATAAAGGAGTGAAAATATAATGGCAAAAGGAAAGAAAGCGGTAGGAATTACCGAAACCGTCCTTCGTGACGCCCATCAGTCGCTTATTGCTACAAGAATGACAACTGATGAAATTCTTCCAATCGTTGAAAAAATGGATGATATAGGTTATCATTCACTTGAAGCATGGGGCGGCGCTACCTTTGATTCATGTCTTCGTTTTCTTAATGAGGACCCATGGGAAAGGTTGAGAAAAATTAAGGCTAAAGCAAAGAAAACTCCTTTGCAGATGCTTTTCAGAGGCCAGAATATTCTTGGATACAGACACTATGCGGATGATATAGTTGAGTATTTTGTACAGAAATCTATAGCAAATGGTATTGATATTCTTAGAATATTTGATGCTTTAAATGATGTGCGTAATCTTGAATGTGCAATTAAGGCATGTAAAAAAGAAGGCGGACATCTTCAGGCTACGGTTTGCTATACATTGTCTGATTATCATACGAATGAAAAATTTGTTGACATGGCAAAACAGCTTGAAAAAATGGGTGCTGATTCGATTTGTATCAAGGATATGTCAGGTCTTCTGCTTCCATATACAGCATATGACCTTGTGACAAAAATGAAGAAGGCGGTTAAAATTCCTATTCAGCTTCATACGCATTATACATCTGGTGTAGCATCGATGACTTATCTTAAAGCTATAGAGGCTGGTGTGGATGTAGTTGACTGTGCGATGTCTCCTCTGGCAATGGGTACATCTCAGCCTCCGACAGAGCCTATGGTTGCGGCATTGCAGGGAACAGAATTTGATACAGGACTTAATCTTGATGCGCTTACTGAAATTACAGAATATTTTGTACCGCTTAGACAAAAGTATCTTGACAGCGGACTTCTTAACACAAAGGTTATGGGAGTTGATATTAATACACTTAAATATCAGGTGCCAGGTGGTATGCTGTCCAATATGGTATCTCAACTTAAGCAGATGGGCGCTGAAGATAAGTTTGCGGAAGTACTGAAGGAGGTACCAAGAGTAAGAGCAGATTTGGGTTATCCTCCTCTTGTAACACCTTCATCACAGATTGTTGGTACACAGGCGGTTATGAATGTAATAACAGGCGAGAGATATAAAATGATTCCAAATGAAACAAAAGGTATTGTAAGAGGCGAATACGGCGCTACTCCTGCTCCTATTTCAGAAGATATTGTAAAGAAAATAATAGGTGATGAAAAGAGAATTACATGCCGTTATGCAGATACGTTAGAGCCTGAGCTTGAAAAAATGAGAAAAGAATGCGCAGAATGGATTGAACAGGACGAGGACGTATTGTCATACGCACTGTTTGGACAGGTTGCGGTTAAATTCTTTGAATACAGAAGAGCGCAGAAATATAAAATTGATGCGGATTTGGTGGATATGGAAAATAAAACATATCCGGTTTAATCAATAATTAGGATACCGGACGGGCATTTTCGTCCGGTATTTGTTTTGAGGTGATAATATGAGATTTGGATTTATAGGCAACGGAAATATGGGACGAGCTATTGTTTGCGGAATGCTTGATAATAACATTGTTAAAGCTGAGGATATAACCGTTTCAGATATTGATGCTGATGGTTTGAAATGGATAAAATCAAAATATGGTGTAAATGTAACAACAGATAATAAAACAATTGCTGAAAAATCAGATGTTTTATTTCTATGTGTAAAACCACAATTTTTGTATTTTGTTATAGAAGAAATCAAAGATACTGTATTGGAAAATACAATTATTGTGTCCATAGCGGCCGGACAGTCTATCCAATTAATTAGCGAAGCATTTGGAAAACCAATAAAGCTCGTGCGTGTAATGCCTAATACTCCTGCACTTGTAGGAGAGGGCATGTCTGCAATATCTCCTAATGAAAATGTATCAGAATCTGAAAATAAAATTATTATTGATATTTTCAATAGCTTGGGTAAAAGCTCTGTAGTAAATGAAAATCTTATGGACGCTGTGACTGCTGTGAGCGGTTCTTCTCCGGCATATATTTTTATGCTTATTGAAGCAATGGCGGACGCGGCTGTAATGGGCGGTATGTCTAGAAATCAGGCATATACATTTGCGGCGCAGTCTGTAATGGGAAGCGCAAAACTGGTGCTTGAAACAAGGAAGCATCCAGCTGAACTCAAGGACATGGTATGTTCTCCGGCGGGAACAACAATTGACGCAGTTGCAGTATTGGAGAAGAAAGGGTTTCGCAGCGCTGTTATTGAAGCAATGACTGGTTGTATGAATAAATCAAAAACCCTTGGAA
>CAJUFV010000014.1 GCA_910585795.1 uncultured Clostridia bacterium
CCGCTTTTGAAATTGCAAGAAACAGCGGTATGGAGCAGGTTATGGTAAAAAATATTGCAGATAAAATAGGATGTTCCGTACAGCCGATTTATAGTTATTGCAAAAATATGAATGGCTTACGACAAGATGTAATTGAGCAGGTTAATCACTTTATACAAGAGTATGTAGTGAGTCATATAAACAAGGATGACTTGTTTCACAGTACGGGCAAATCCTATATTCGATTAGCGCAAGAGGAACCTCATTTATTTAGGATTTTTATTTTACATCAGCGTGAGGGAATTTCTTCACTAAATGATTTATATCAATCAGAAGCTAATCCACATACTGCTGAGGTCATTGCTAAGGAGTTAAACATTAGTGTAGAGCGAGCAAAACAGTTACATTTAAATATGCTAATTTATACGATTGGTATTGGTACTATTTTCTCAGTAACGACGCCGGGAATTTCAACGGACGAAATATATACACAACAGGAAGTTGCTTATGAGGCGTTTTTAAAACAGGCATTGAGAAATGAAGAGTGATGAAGAAGAAAATACTCATAATACTATTATGTACCATACTGTTTGTTTTGATAGGTGCAAGTCTTTATTTAAAGAGGTTAGTTAATGATGTTAATAGTATTACGGTTTCAAATCTCAATATGGCTAATATTACAGACGGAATATATGTGGGAAAATATTCTATTACGCCTGTTTATGTCGAAGTAGAAGTAACGGTAACAGAGCATAAGATAACCAATATAAAAATTATCGAACATGAAAACGGGTTAGGTGGTAAAGTCGAAAAAATTGTTGATGATGTAATCAGCAGGCAATCATTAGAAGTCGATGCGGTATCTGGGGCTACCGTGAGCAGTAAATGTATTATAAAAGCTATCGAGAACGCATTGCAAAGTGGGAGCAAATAAAATATAAGTGTTACACTGAAAGGAAATCATTATGGAAAAAGGAATTATTGTTTATCAGTCAAAATATGGGGCAACCAAAAAATATGCCGAGTGGCTTCAAGCAATGACGGATTATTATTGTGTAGAAGCATCAAAAGCAACGGTAAATGAAGTGGCACAGTATGAAACAATCATATTGTGCGGTGGCATATATGCTTCTGGAATAGCTGGATTATCATTTTTGAAAAAGAATATAGATAAGCTGAAAAGCAAAAAAATTGCTATATTATGTGTAGGTGCGTCTCCTTATGATGAGGGTGCATTTACAGCAATTAAAGAGCATAATTTGACGGATAATTTAAGAGATATTCCACTTTTTTATGGGCGAGGTGCATGGAACGAAAGTAAAATGAAATTTATGGACAGAACTTTATGCAAAATGTTACAAAAATCTGTAGCAAAAAAAGACCCAAATACATACGAACCGTGGATGAAAGCTCTTATGTGTGCGGTAGGACAAGATTGTGACTGGACAGATAAAAAGTATTTAATCCCATTAATGGATTTTTTGAAAAAATAGTTATCAGAAATGCAGAAGGACAGGTAATAAATTGAATAAATCAGAATGGATATATTGTTCTGTTTGCGGTAATAAAACCCGTGACAGGCTTAGAGAAGATACGGTTTTGAAGAATTATCTCCTCTACTGTCCGAAATGCATGCAGGAAAGTTTGATTGATGCAAAGGATTTAAGGGTAATAGTTATTTGGAACGAAAGCACATAGCTGAATAATAAAGCGACAAATCGGAAGTTGTAGAGGTGAATTTATTGATTGAGATAAAAGAAATTCGCAGGCAAGATTATAAAAAAGCACAGAAATTCGCAATCCAAGGAATGCACTTAGATTGGTATATGGATAGCAAAGTTATTTTAGATTTGTATGCAAAATATTTTTGGTATATGGAATTAAATCGTGCAACAAAAGTTTATGGCGCTTATGTTGATGATATTTTTGTGGGTGTTTTACTTGCAGAAATGAAGAACGAGCCAAAACGTTATCACAGCGTGTCAAAAGCAATTTATGTGAAGATATTTGACTGGCTTCAACATCTTGTGGCTGGAAAAGGTGTTGAAGAATATGATGAAGCGAATAAAGATATGTATAAGTCTTTTTGCCAAAAGAATAATCCTGATGGAGAGATAATTTTTCTTGCTGCTGACCCTGATTGTAAAATTAAAGGTATTGGAACAGCATTATTGTCTGCATTTGAAAAAGGCGAAAGCGGAAAGCTTGTTTATTTATACACCGATAATGCTTGCACTTATCAATTTTATGAGCATAGAGGCTTTGAACGAACAGAAGAACGACAAGTTGTGCTTGATTTGGATAAAAAGCAAGTTCCTTTAACTTGTCTGTTTTATACAAAGAAAATTACTGGAAAAGCGGATGAAAGAGTTTGACCGTCTGTTCCGTAAAATCTATGAGGATAATGTCAACGTGAAGTTGAGTGATGAACGCTTTTACAAGCTGTCCGACGGGTATGAAGCGGAACAGAAGCAACTGGAGCAGGAAATAGAAATGCTGACTGCCGCGGTCAGCGAAGCGGATACGGAAGTGACCAATGTTGCCAAGCTGATAGCCGTTACTAAGAAATATACCTGCATTGAGGAACTGACGCCCGAAATCCTTAACGCCTTTGTGGATAAAATCGTAATTCATGAGCGTGTGAAGCAGGACGGGAAACGGACGCAGGCGGTTGATATTTATTATTCCTATGTCGGGATTGTGGATTTTCCCACCGACGTGGAAATGCGGGCAATGGAACGGGAATATATGCAGCGTACCAATCTACAAACAGCCTGAATACAGGCAATGGCAAG
>CAJUFV010000015.1 GCA_910585795.1 uncultured Clostridia bacterium
TAAAAATATAAAGTCAATAAAAATATCAGACATTTAAAATGTTAACAAAATGTAAAATATTGTCTTTACCTATTGCAATATGTCGTACTTTTGAGGTATAATTAAAAGAATACATCATAAGGAAGGAGTAATTATATGGAACAAATAAGAGAAAACAAGATGGGGGTAATGCCTGTCAATAAGCTGCTTATATCAATGTCGCTGCCTATGATAATTTCAATGCTTGTACAGGCTCTTTACAATGTAGTGGACAGTATATTTGTGGCAAAGCTGTCGGAAGACGCTCTTACTGCCGTATCACTGGCATTTCCTATGCAAAATCTTATGATTGCTGTTTCAACCGGTCTGGGAGTTGGTATAAACGCGGTTTTATCGCGTTCACTGGGGCAGAAAAATATGAAGGCAGTCAATAAATCAGCAATAAACGGTATCTTTTTAGAGGCGATAGGATATATAATATTCCTCATTTTAGGACTTACTGTTGTGCGGTTTTTTTATAATGCGCAGGGCGCGCCTGAAAATATTACGCAGATGGGTGTTGAGTATCTTTCAATAGTGCTTATTTTTTCATTCGGAATTTTCGGTCAGATTGCGTTTGAGCGTCTTTTGCAGTCAACGGGAAAAACACTTTATTCAATGTTTACACAGCTTACTGGAGCGATAATTAATATTATTCTTGACCCAATTTTAATTTTCGGGCTTTTTGGAGTACCGGCAATGGGCATCGCGGGCGCGGCGATTGCTACAGTTATAGGACAGGTTATTGCGGCTGTTGTCGCGTTCATATTTAATAAGAAGAAAAATGACGAAATAACACTTGAAATGAGCAAAATTTTTAAGCCGGATATAAAGATTATAAAAACAATTCTCTCTGTGGGAATACCATCAATGATTATGGCGGCTATAGGCTCGGTTATGACATTTGGTATGAACAAAATACTGATTGTATTCTCGTCTACGGCAGTAGCGGTAATCGGTGTGTACTTTAAGCTTCAGAGCTTTGTATTTATGCCGGTATTTGGTCTTAATAACGGTATGGTACCGATAATATCGTATAATTACGGAGCGCAGAAAAAGGACAGGCTTTTAAAGACAATACGCCTGAGCATATGCTATGCGGTAGGAATAATGCTGCTGGGCTTCGCTATTATTCAGATATTTCCTGATAAAATGCTTTTGCTTTTTGACGCGTCTGAGCATATGCTTGAAATCGGAATACCCGCTCTTCGCACTATAAGCCTGAGCTTTATTTTTGCCGGAGTGTCAGTTATACTTTCATCAACCTTTCAATCACTCGGAAACGGACTTTTAAGCATGTTTATATCAGTGGCAAGACAGCTTGTAGTTATTTTGCCTGTAGCATATTTCCTGTCAAAATTTAACAATGTAAATCTTGTATGGTGGGCTTTTCCTATTGCTGAAATTGTTGCTGTATGCATATCAATTGTGTTTTACATATATATGTATAACAGAGTTATACGTCCGCTCGGAAAAACAAAATAAACCGCATAATCTTTGTCTCTTGACTTATACTATTTTATGACATATAATGATTATATTCGACAAGGAACGGGATAAGTCTGGAATATTTCCTTCAGACAGTTTTGTGAAAGGAATTCATGGTTGATAGTATGAGAAAAATACCGAACGGAACAAAATATGAATTTGCAGAAAACTGTTTTGATCTGCTGAGGCTTTACAGCGCGTTTTATGTTATGACACTGCATATAATGCGTCATGTGCGTCTTGAGGAGGTCTCTCATATATTTGACTGGTGGAACGGAGTTGTTGTTCTGTTCTGCATAAGCGGTTTTCTTGTGCCGGCTTCGATGGAGAGAAGCAAAAATGCACGTGAATTTTTGAAGAAGCGTGTGCTGCGTATAATTCCGTCGCTGTGGGTGTGTATTATAGCGGGAATAATTGCGGCGGCGGCATTTTGTGGATTTGAGCCGACCCGTGAGTTTTTCAAGTGGTTTGCGGGACAGCTCGTATTCATAAGGGATTTGCCTCAGCCTGAATTTATAAATAACTTCGGCATAGGCAATTTTCAGGCGAACTTATGGACCATGATATTTACTGTTCAGTTTTATATAATAACCGCGCTGATATATCCGCTGCTGAAAAATAAAAGGATGTGGGTTTGGATTACTGTATTGGCAGCGGCAATGGTATTTAATATCGCAGTGCCGTATGTTCAGGAAATACTTCCGGAAACCGGCAGAAAAATTGTTTCTCATACATGTCTGCCGTATTTCTATATTTATTTTGCCGGATGGTTTATGTATCGTTATAGGGAAAGAATTGTTCCGTATCTTACGCATACTAAAATTCTATGCGTAATATTATTTATTCTGCGCGCGCTTTACTGCGAAAGGATGGGAGTGCGTGTGGGGGACTATCAGGACATGATACAGATTTTACTGCTGTGTATGCTTACAATCGGTATTGGATACAGCTTCGGTAAAATACGTTTTAAATTCGACCTCTCTTACGGACTGTATTTATATCATATGATAGTTGTTGATATATTTGTCCAGACCGGTCATGTCGGAAGCATGAGGAATGTTATAGCGGTTTATATTATTGCGTTTTTATGTTCCGTTATATCACATTATCTTGTTGATGATACTGTTGCGGAGGTGTTTAAACGGTTTGACGGAAAGAAAAACAGCTCTTTGAGTGAGACTGTATTGTCGCCGTCGATGGTTAAGATGCCGAAAGAGAAAAAGCCTGTCATGCAGGCAGTTTCTGTTTTGGAAGATGATGAAGAAAGTGATTTTTAAAATGTTTTAAGATAAATAAACAGACTGCCTATGGCAGTCTGTTTATTTACAGGTTTTATTTTGTGACAGTAAATTTATTGTCTGTAACATTTATATTTATACTGTCGCCATTTTTGATAGCGCCGTCAATAATTTCCTCTGACAGCATATCCTCAATTTCGTTTTGGATGGCGCGTCTTAGAGGACGGGCGCCGTAAACAGGATCAAAACCGGATTTTGCGATTTTTGCGACTGCCTCCTCCGTGAAGGAAACGGTTATGTCGTTTGCCGCGAGTCTTGCTTCAAGAGATTTGAGCATAAGTCTTGCGATTTCTTTTATATTATCCTCGCTCAGACGGTCAAAAACAATTATATCGTCAATTCTGTTAAGGAATTCTGGTTTAAAGGCGCGTTTAACCTCTTCCATGACTTTTTTCTTGATTTTTTCATGCTCGTTTAGACTGCTGTTGTCATCGCCGCCGCTGAATCCAAGCTTTGAGGAAACATTTCCCACAATTTCTTTAGCGCCGAGATTGGATGTCATAATAATAACTGTGTTTTTGAAATCAACCCTTCTGCCCTGCGCGTCTGTAAGAATACCGTCGTCAAGAATTTGAAGCATAATGTTAAACACGTCAGGATGAGCCTTTTCAATTTCGTCAAACAGGATTACGGAATAAGGATGCTTTCTTATTTTTTCTGTAAGCTGACCGCCTTCCTCAAAACCAACGTATCCCGGAGGAGAGCCTATGAATTTTGAAACGGTGTGTTTTTCCATATATTCTGACATGTCAACTCTTATAAGGGCGTTTTCACTGCCGAACATAGCTTCGGCAAGTGTTTTTGAAAGCTCCGTTTTACCCACGCCTGTAGGACCGAGAAACAGGAATGAGCCTATGGGACGTTTTGGGTCTTTAAGCCCTGCTCTGCCGCGTTTGATAGCCTTTGCGACTGCCGTTACAGCTTCGTTCTGACCAATGACCCTCGCGTGCAGAGTATCCTCCAGATTTTTCAGCTTTTCCATTTCCTCCTCTTTAAGTTTTGAGGCGGGTATATGTGTCCAGTCTGATAAAATGTCGGCAATATCATCCTCATTAACCACCAGAGCGGACGATGAACCGGTGCCTTTCCAGTCATTTTTCAGTTTTTCTACCTCGTCTTTAAGCGTTTTTTCCTCATCACGTATTTTTGCCGCTTTTTCAAAGTCCTGTGCTGTTATAGCCTCCTGCTTTTCTGAAATGAGCTTTTCAAGAAGTTTTTCCTTGCTTTTCAGCTCATCCGGCTCAGTCTGTGAGCCAAGACGTTTTTTTGAGGCCGCCTCGTCTATAAGGTCAATAGCCTTGTCCGGAAGAAAACGGTCTGTTATATATCTTGATGACAGATTCGCCGCAGCCTTTAACGCGTCATCCGTGATTGTTACACTGTGGTGAGCCTCATATCTGTCACGGATACCCTTTAATATTTCGATAGTTTCTTCAACAGTTGGTTCACCGACTGTTACAGGCTGAAAACGTCTTTCAAGAGCGGCGTCCTTTTCGATATATTTTTTGTATTCCTTAAGTGTTGTCGCGCCGATAAGCTGTAATTCACCTCTGGCAAGAAACGGTTTCAGAATATTTGAGGCGTCCATAGAGCCTTCCGCACTTCCTGCTCCTACAATTGTGTGGAACTCGTCAATAAACAGAACTATATTTTTTGCCGCCAGTACTTCGTTTATAACTTTTTTAAGACGCTCTTCGAATTCGCCTCTGTACTTGGCGCCCGCCACCATGCTCGACAGGTCAACAGAAACAAGGCGTTTTGTTTTGAGCGGTTCAGGCACATCGCCTGAAGCTATTTTTTGCGCCAATCCTTCTATTACCGCTGTTTTACCCACACCAGGCTCTCCGATAAGGCACGGATTATTCTTTGTGCGCCTTGAAAGAATCTGAGTAACACGTTCAATTTCGTTTGAACGTCCGATTACAGGGTCGAATTTACCGTCCTTCGCGACAGCTGTAAAATCTCGTCCGAACTGGTCAAGGGTGGGAGTCTTTGAATTTGGATTTGCTCCGTATTCTCCTCCGTTCTGCTGGTCTATTTCAACATCGCCCTCAATAGAGCGAACTGTGTCGGTGTAAAAACTTTGCAGATTGATTCCCGATGATTCAAGAATTTTTGCCGCGACTCCATCTCCGTCTCTGATGATGGCCATAAGAATATGCTCTGTGCCTATATACTTATGACTGAGACGCTGCGCCTCCATTGCGCTTATCTCAAGAATACGTTTGGAGCGCGGTGTAAGAGGAAGCTCTGTCTGTTGAGGAAGCGGAGAACGTATTCCCATGTATTCTCCTATTTTATTTTTTATTCCGTCGGCGGTAAAGCCGCTTTTTTCAAGTACCTTTGCCGCGACTCCGCTGCCTTCTCTGATAAGTCCAAGCAGAAGATGCTCGCTGCCTATATAATTATGTCCCATTTCCGCCGCCGCGTCGTGCGCTTCGCTTATGGATATTCGTGCTTTTTCTGTGAAATTTGAGAATAACATAATAATCAACTCCTTTTTATAAATAGGGAAACGAAGAAATCGTTCCGATGCTGATAAAATAAAGCGTATATTTGGGCGTGACGCCCGTGCCGGTCTGTATAGCTATATATTGTTTCTTATAAATTCCGCCCGTTTTCTGTCACGTTCAGCGGGTGAAAGCTCAGTGCCGCCGCTCAGAAGAGCTGGCTCTGTAAGCACCATACATTCAAGCGGAGTTATGCTGCCCCTTTCTGAAATTATACCCAGATTATGGCCAAGCATTACATCTGAAAGCAGTGATTTTGCCTCGCCGGAGGACATGCTCCGCGCATATTTCAGAGTACCATAGGAGCGGTAGATTTTATCCACAAGCGCTTCCTGACGGCTTTCTTCCAGCGCTTTTCGTGCCTTTTTTTCCATGTCGATAACCTGGTTAGTAATATTTTTTAGTTTTTCAATCGTCTGTTCCTCAGAAGGGCCGAGAGTTGTTCTGTTTGAAAGCTGATAAAGATTGCCGTATGCCTTTGTGCCTTCTCCGTACAGTCCTCTGACTTCTATGCCTAGACTTCCGGCAGAGGCTATAATTTTTGAAATATTTTCTGTAATGGTCAGAGCCGGCAGGTGAAGCATAACAGAGGCTCTCATGCCGGTGCCTGTGTTTGTGGGACATGCCGTGAGGTATCCAAAATCACTGTCAAACGCATAAGTGAGATTTTCCTCGATAACATCGTCAACCTTACAAGCTAATGAAAAAGCTTCATCAAGAGTATATCCGGCTTTTATAACCTGAAGCCTTATATGGTCCTCTTCCATGAGCATAACGCTCATTGTTTTATCTTTGCTTATAAGCACGGATTTGCCTTTGCCCTCACACATGACCGGACTTATCAAATGCTCTTCGGCCATTTCCTGTCTGCGGATTGCGGGAGCAGCATCAAGGTCGATAAAATCAAAATCCTTTGACAGCGTGGAATTACTTCCCAGTATAGAGTTTTTGATTGTTTTCGTAACGTCCTTTGTATCTTTCAGAGCGTTTGGAAACGGGATTTTATCAATATTTCTGGCAAGGCGTATTCTTGTGGAAACAACAATGTCCGAAGCGTTGTTTTTATACCAAATCATGATTTTTTCACCTCGCTCTCAATTTCGCGTATTTGCTTATGCAGCTTTGCGGCTGTTTCATAGTCCTCATTTTTAACTGCGTCGGAAAGCTTCTGCTTTAGGGTTTCATATTTTCGTTTTAGTTTAAGCTCTTCGCCTGATTTGGAAGGGATTTTCCCTTTATGAACAGATGACGGCTGAACGCGTCTGAGCGTTTCGGTAATAGGCGAGCGGAATACATTATAGCATTCACCGCATCCTATTTTTCCCGTGCGTCTGAAATCGGAGTAGGTATGTCCGCATATGGGACACTTTCTTTCCTCCTTCTGTGTTACGGGCTGCATAAACAAGTCAAACCCGTCAAAGAAATCCGAGAATAAATCGTACATTTTGATTACCTCCTTTTAATTGCTTGCCGCGGCAAGCATACTTTTAAATATATTTGCTCTTAATGTGTTTTTTTCCGGCTGAGGTATTGTCAGGACGCTGTCCGATATACCGCTCATAATGACCGACGCGCATTTTTCGTCAATCAGGTTTTGTTTTATAAGATTTGAGAGATAGGCTTTTGCGGTTTTTTCGTCAATACTGTTTCCTGTCAGTGTTATTGTCTGCATTATTAAACCGTCTTCCTGCTTTATTTGTTTTATGCGAAGGTAACCGCCTCCGCCGCGTCTTGATTCGACAATATAGCCGTGTTCCGGATTGAAGCGTGTTGATATAACATAATTTATCTGCGACGGAACACAGCCGAATACGGACGCAAGCTCGTTTCTCTTTAATTCCAGCCATTCGTCTGTATCATCCTTCAGTAATTCTGTTATGAAAGCTTCTATTCTGTCGCTTATACCCATTCTAATCACCGTCCTGACTTTGACTTTCTTTGACCTTTCGATTTCTATTATACTCATTTTACCCGAAATGTCAATTAATATTCTGTATTTATTTTTTTAATAAATTATGAACAAAGCTTTGTGTATTGCTGTAACGGCAAATTAAAGAACGGACTGCTATAGAGCGGTCTGCTGTTTGTCGATTGAGTTATGCCGCAATGCTTATATGTTTTTTATACTCCTTTTTTGTATTTTCCGAACAAATAAAAAGCGCGCCGCGCGCAAAAATATAATATTATGTATTGTTACCACACAAATTCAAATAGCAAAAAAGCATATCGAAATAGAGAATGTACTTTTATTAAATAAAAAAAACAGGGGACGATGTTTGAATCGTCCCGGTGTAAAAGTATTATAAATTAAACGCCGAAAAACGCCTGGAATCCGCCGTCCACAGGAATCATTGCGCCTGTGACAAAGCCGGAAAGCGAGTCGTCAGCAAGATAAAGCATTGTCCCTACAAGGTCATCTGGAACACCAAAGCGGTCCATAGGTGTGTGGGCGATAACTTTCTTGGAGCGCTCCGTGAGAGAGCCATCACTGTTTAGCAGTAAGGTTTTGTTCTGCTCTGTCTGAAACCATCCCGGCGCAAGCGCGTTTACGCGCACGCCGCTTTTTGCGAAATGCACGGCAAGCCATTCTGTAAAGCTGGCGATTGCCGCCTTTGCCGCGCAGTATGCGCTTACCTTTGTCAGCGGATGATATGAGCCCATAGACGCGATATTTATAACGGCCGCTCCTTTTCTGCCCAGCATATCAGGCATAAAGACCTGTGTTGGAAGCAGAGTTCCTACTATATTTAAGTCAAAAACGTAGTTGAAATTTTCTTTGTCAAGGTCAAAGAAAGAAATAACATCAGGATTTTCAATATCACCGTCCTCAAAGAATTCCTTTGTGGTGTTTCCTTTCGGATGATTGCCGCCCGCGCCGTTTACAAGAATATCAACCTTTCCGAATGCCTCGTTTACAGCGGCTTTTGCAGCAATAATGCTGTCCTTGTCAACTACATCGCATACAACTGCAAGACCTTTGCCGCCCAGCTCGTTAATTTTGTCACGCACTGCTTCTAGCTTTGAAAGCGTTCTTCCTAGTACGGCCACATTCATTCCCTGTTGGGCGTACGCGTACGCGAAGGCGCTGCACAATACGCCGCTTCCGCCTGTAATTACGACTGTTTTGCCTTTTAGATTGCTGAATTTATCCATTGTATATGCTCCTTTCGATTAAGAGGATAATGTTAAACGGGTATTTAGATGTTATTCCGCGTTGGCCAGCTTTGCCGTCTGGTCTGCCGTTATAAGAGCGTCAATTATTTCGTCCATTGAGCCGTCAAGTATTTGTTCGAGCTTATACAGTGTCAGGTTTATTCTGTGGTCTGTAACACGGCTTTGCGGATAGTTGTAAGTTCGTATACGCTCGCTTCGGTCACCGCTTCCTACCTGTGATTTTCTTTCGTCAGCTATTTCCTTGTGGCGCTGCTCTTCCATAGCGTCATAAATTCTTGAGCGGAGAATTTTCATGGCTTTGTCTTTATTCTTGTGCTGTGACTTTTCGTCCTGACAGGAAACGACAATGCCGGTTGGAATATGAGTGATACGTACAGCCGAGTCTGTGGTGTTTACGCATTGTCCCCCGGGACCGCCCGCGCGGAACACGTCAATTCTCAGGTCATTCTGATTAATTTCAACCTCAACGTCTTCGACTTCAGGAAGAACGGCAACTGTGACTGCCGATGTGTGAATTCTTCCGCTTGACTCAGTTTCCGGCACGCGCTGCACTCGGTGAACGCCGCTTTCAAACTTTAACCGGCTGTAGGCTCCCTGACCTTCCACCGAAAAGCTTACTTCCTTATATCCTCCGATATCGGTGGGGTTGGAGCTTAGAATATCTATTTTCCAGTTTTTTGCCTCCGCGTACATCGAATACATACGCATGAGGTCCGCCGCGAAAAGAGCGGCTTCGTCACCGCCTGTGCCGCCGCGGATTTCTACAATGACATTTTTGTCGTCATTTGGATCTTTTGGCAGTAAAAGAATTTTCAGTTCTTCTCCGGCTTTTTCGATTGTCTCTTCGGCTTCAGCCATTTCCAGACGAATCATTTCCTCGAATTCCTTGTCCTGCTGGGTCTCAAGCATTTCTTTGTCGTCGGCGAGAGTCTGTTTCGCGGATTTCAGCTCGCGGTATTTTTCAATAATCGGTGTGAGGTCTGAATGCTCCTTGCAGTATTTTCTCCATGAATCCTGGTCTGTGATAACCTCCGGGTCGCTTATTTTCTCTGAAACAAGTGTGAAACGCTCTTCAAGTGCTTCAAGTTTATCAAACATATTTAAAAATCTCCTTAATTAATGCTGCGTATAAATATATTTTATAATATTTTTCCAGGAGTGTCAACAATATTCTCAAATATAGCTAAAAATTGGTAACAAAAAATTAACAATTTGTTTATAGACAACTCCATATTCTTTTGATATAATAAACAATGTATAATTTATAGGTAAAGGAAGTGATGTGCTTGAAAATGAAAAAAAGAGCGGTGTTGTGCGCTGTAGCGGCCGCGATAATGCTTTCTTCAGGTACACCGCAGATAAATATGACAGTGCTTGCCTCATCGCCTGTATCTGAAGCCGAGGCCCTTTCGCAGGCAGTGGAGCTGTATGAGCGTCTGACTGACGGACAGGTAAGTGTGCCTGATGGTCTGGATGATATGGGACTTGACAGCGATATGCTCAAATCCATAACGCTTGGTTATGTGAATCTTGAGGATACTGAGGAGGCGCTTCAGGAAAAAACAATCCGCAAGCAGGATTTTGTTTCGATTTTGTATAAGGCAATTGTAAGCTATAATGACAGCTATATAATATATGAGGATGAAACAAATTCAATTCTTAATACCTGCTATGATAATGCGTATATAGATGATGAAAACCGTATCGCCTATGCTTTTATGATGAAGCAGGGCATAATAACCGGTAAAATCGGAAGCGAGCCTAATAAGGAGCTTACAAAAGAGGAATGTTCAAATCTTGTAAGCGCGGTATACGATAATTTCGCGCAGAATGTTACTTTATACATAAACGGAAAGGGAATAACTGTCGGCTCTAATGTTTCTACAGTGCTTGATACATTTGGACAGCCTAACCGTATAGATGAAACTGAATACGGGTTTGAGTGGTATGTGTATAATTCGGATTACAGTGAATTTGTGATGGTCGGAGTAGAGGCGGACAGAGTATGCGCGTTTTTCTCAAACAGCGCATGCTTTGAAATGGATGCCATACGTTCAGGCGATGATTTCGCGGTGACCGCTGATTATACGGATAACCGATGTTATAGATTTTATCCGGCGACAGACGGAAAGATTGACAGCGTGATGTATAATCCGCGTTATCGTGACGGTGAGGATACGGCGTCTATTAAGCGCTCAAAATCAGTTATTCTGATTGATATAATAAATGCGAACCGTTCAAAAAATATGCGTCCTATATATGTTGAAAATCCCGATATGAGTGCGCAGGCATGGCTGTCATCTCTTAATATGATGGAATATGACAGCAGTATGACAACCCAGTCTGGGTTTGATGTGTTTTCCGTATACAGGCAGCTGCTTGAGCAGGACAGCGAAATACTTTCGCAAGATACAGCGTATGCAACGCCTGTAGGCGTAAGTACGTCTACGGATTTATCCGGAGGCATACGAACCAGCATAACGACAGATACCGAGCGGATAGCTGAGATTCCGGAGACTGAGACAGTCGAGCTTCCAGAATCGGACTATACAGTTCATGAGGTTGAAGAGGTAATTGCTCCGGTTCTTAGGCTTCCCGCTACGGAAAAGGAATATAATGACGGAGACGATATTGTTATACAGCTTGAGGAGCAGGCGGCGACACAGTATCATATAGAAGTATTTGATGTTGAAAGTGATGAATACGCTGTAAATGAATACATAATAACCGATTCTACAGAAATCATACTTCCGTCTTTGCTGTTTGAAAACGGCAGTGATTACAGGATTGTTGTCAGCTCTATCACACCAGACGGAGAGGCGCTGAGCGCTGACGAGGTGTTTATAAGCTATGGCAGTGCGTATGATACAGGCGTGGAAATAATCACGCCGTATAATGACGGAGTTACAGATGATGATAATATTTCTATAGTATGGAATTCCAACAGTTATCATGACTTTTATGTTGATTTATACTGTGACGGGGAATTGATTGCCAGTAAGATAGTAGAGGATAAATACGAGGCGCTTATACAGGGAGTAATGCCCGGTAAATATTATCTGTATGTAACAGCCTTGCGTCGTGGTACACGTGTGGAAAAGGCGCAGGACTGCGTGACATTTGAGGTAACACAGCCTGAGACGGTAATTAGTGAGATAATTCTTGACAGGGATGATAAGTATTATTTTGTATATGAGGACGAGGAGCTTGGAATTCTTTATTTCTATGATGAGGAACTTATAGAAGTTGAAGAAGGAGGAGAAATCGTCACAAAGAAAAAGATAATTCAGAAGCAGGTGAAAGCGACAGCGGGGTATCGTAATCTTGCCAGATACCGTTTGAAGCCTGAGTACACAACAGGTGACCCGTCTATAACTGTTGCCAATACGTTTTATGATGGAACAAAGGGCGGCGCTATAGTTGCTGAAGCTGAAAAATATTTGGGGGTTCCTTATGTTTGGGGAGGAACTACTCCCGCGGGCTTCGATTGCAGCGGCCTTGTGCAGTATGTATGCAAATCTTTGGGTATTAGTGTAAATCGTGTGGCTGAGGATCAGTTTGAGAATGGTATGCCTGTAAACCGCGATGAGCTTCAACCAGGAGATTTGGTATTCTTTGAAAGAAACGGTTATATACATCATGTCGGCATTTATGCCGGAGATGATATGATGATTCATGCGCCGCGTACCGGCGATGTGGTTAGATACCAGTCCATAGATACTGAGTATTACCGCGGTGAATATGCAGGCGCAAGGCGAGTTTATTCTTATTAAAAACAGGGGGGATAACAATGGCGGCAGAGGTAAGGGCGCGTACAAAGGCGGCATACAGGCGCAAAAACACAATTTTTCTGTTTATACTTGTGCTTTTATCATGTTTTGCGCTTGTGATGAGCGCGTATAATCTGGTAAAAGGCAGCTGGCTTTTCTTTGTGGCATGGCTGATTGCGACAATACTGGCATTTACATATGTTCTTATTAGAATTAATACGGTGTATCCTACGTATATATTATCGGATAGAGATTATATTTATATGAAAAATTGGACGAATGATTTCCTGCCTTATGATTATGGCAATAAGGTGAAGATTTTAAGTGAATTTATTCCTGCAAAAACAAAAATTGTGGAAATACCGATTGATGAAATAAGTACGATAATTATAGGGACTAAGAATTTTATTAAAAGAAATGTCGGCGCGGAAACAGAATTTGTAAAAAATATCAGGCAGCTTGAAAAGACTAGGGACTTTTACAGGAAAAAGACTGTTTCCAGTATGGATATATTTTATGTGGGAACCTATAGCGGTGAGTGTTACTATATGCCGATAGTAAAGTTTGATACAGGCAATGTTATTAAAATAGTGCGCGCTATGCAGAATGTTAATCCTGGTCTTGTTATTAAAACGAGCGGAAGAGATTACAGGTCGCTTAGAGTAAGGCAGTAGAAGATAAAAGATACCGTTTTTGACGGTATCTTTTTAATGTGAGGGCTTTCCCCGTACATTTTTGTTCAAACTGATAACGGCTTTGTGCAAAAGCACCAAAGTAAAAACAACATTTTTGTCGAAAGTGCTAAAAACAGAACAAAAATTAAAAAACAATTGAAATTTAGGGTCATATAGTTTATAATGTAGATATATGAATGTAACTTGTATGCGTGTCAGGTCGTAAGACGGACGCTCAAACAAAAAAGCAAAAAATCTATATTAGAAAAGGGGTAAAAAAAATGAAGAAATTTACAAAACTATTTCTATCATGTACGGCAATGGCAGTTGTTACAGCGGCAGTAGCTTCATCAGCTATGGCAGCCGGAGAAGTTACAGCTACATATGATGAAGCAAACAATGTGGCAAGCATTACATCTACTTATACTGCTGACCAGAAAACATTGCTTATCTTGAAACCTGGAACACAATTGTCTGCATTGACTAATGCTACCAATGAGCAATTGAATGACCTGGTAAAAGCAATTGAGCAGGATTCAGAGATTACAAGCGTAGCTCTTCCAGCTGATTTGGAATCTGGTAAGTATGTTGTATACATGGGCGGCGACGGCAATGTATATGATACTACTATGCAGGTAGGCGAAGTTGAAGGTACAGAAATTCTTGTTGGTAATGTTAATATGGATGACAAGGGCAGAATTAACGGTGTTGACGCTGTTGCTGTTTTGAAGCATTCATCGGCAGCAGATGGTAGTCCTGATAAGCTGACAGGTGCTGCTTTGCAGGCAGCCGCACAATGTAATAAATTGGGCGACAAGAGAGCAAACGGTGTCGATGCTACGTATATTATGACGTATGCTGTTGATAAGGAAGCATCACTTCTACAAGGTGAAGATGTAGGTGTTGGAAAAACTATTACAGTGGACGCTGAATAATAAATTGTATTACTTTAAATGTAAATAAAATATTGCATGGTAAGGGAATATGAAGGGAGAAAGTAAAATGATGAAACATAAAAAGTTGTTAGCTCTTATTTGTTCGCTAACAATGATAATATCTGTATTTGCAAACTTTTCAGTAGTTAATGCAGAGAATGTAACAAAAGGAATAAAGCTGGAATATGTAGCGGCAGAGAGTACAGACGTAAAGAAAGTAGTAAAGGCATATTATGTAGGATATGATAATGTAAATTCTGCAAATATGCAGGTTACAGTTCCAGAAGATATAGCATCAAAGCTAAGTGCGATTGATGTAGTATCAAGTTTTAACGGTGTAGAGCCACAGGGAACATCAGTAGAAGGAGTTAAGAGTAATAAGGTTTATAGTTTAACATTTGCA
>CAJUFV010000016.1 GCA_910585795.1 uncultured Clostridia bacterium
ATACAGCAAATGCAGTATACTTCCGGCAACAACAAAAATGTGAAATACCGAATGCGTATACTTTTTCTTTTTTAAAAAATAATAAAATAGCGCGCCTATGGTATAGCAAATTCCTCCTAACAACAAATATATTGTACCGCCGCGTTCAAGCATAAATGGCAGCGCCTTCCACGCGCCGACAATGCACCAGCCCATAACAAGATAACATATGGCGGAAAAAATCTTAAATGATTTTATATCTATTGAATTAAGAGTTATACCTACTATTGCCGCCAGCCATACAATACCGAAAAGTGTCCAGCCGAGCGCGGCGCTGTATTCCCGCAGAGCGCAGAGACATATGGGAGTATAGGTTCCGGCAATCAGTACGAATATTGAGCAGTGGTCAATAATCTGGAATACTTTTTTTGCTGTAAGGTCAGGTTTAAGCCCGTGATATATGCTGGAAAACGTATACAGAAGTATCATTGATGTACCGTAAATTGCTCCGCTTATAATCCCGTATATATTTTTGTGTACTGCCGCGATAATAACGCATAGTGTAATGGCGGCGATACCCAGCGCTCCTCCAGCAATGTGTGAAATCATATTGAATATTTCTTCTTCGTGAGTATATGGAGGCAGTTTTCTTTCAGATAATTTTTCTCTTTTCATATTTTAGGCTCCTGTCATTAGAAAATTTACTGATAGTTTAACATTTATTCAATTGTTTCCTGATATTTTTGAGAGAATTCCTCAAGATAGCTACTGTTACTGTCTGCGTTATTGAGAGCGTTGGTAATTTTTACGCTCTCCCGCATTGCTTCCTCGTCTTCCTGTTGTTTATCCTCAACTGCAAGGCGGCCTTCTTTCCATGTTATTTCAGCGGTAATGTCGTCTTCGAGTCTGTAATATTCTCTAAACTCATCAATATAATTTGTTCCTGCATAATCGCTGAGGGTAACCTCGTCGAGTGCCTGTCCCAATGGTGTGTCATCTGTTACAAATTCGGTGAAATGCATTGTTTGTTTTAATTCCTCAAATGGCACAGAGTAAATTTCAGCCATCTTTTTACACGGTATCATATTGTATGTGACAGTTTCGTTTATATCGGACGGCATATCAGCGGAAAGCTGATATTGCGCGCGCAATTCATCAAGCGTTATATTTTCTTTTTCCTCGCTATCAGTTATTGTTTTTCCGGTTATATCCACAAAGCTGTCATTATACGGATGTTTTGGGGACATATACGGATTGACCATAGCCAGAGTTTCCTGTGGATGTATAGTTGCTGTTACGATACCGATGTCATTAGTATTTGAATAAATCTTTGTACTGTCTGACGCAATACTGTTTATAAATCCGGCTGCGCCTGAGATAATTATCGCTGTAAATACAGATATGCCTGTGATAATACCGCGTTTTTTATTTGAGGTTATCGCAGTAAAATGTTTCTCTACAGTTTTTCTGCTGCCGTTCATTTCGGTTGTATAATTTTTTTTGAACATACTTGTTTTCTCCTTTCTTATGAATGTATCAAACTTAATATTGTTTTCATATATTTCTTTTTTTCTTCTTCTCCCATATTTTTTGTGACTTCAGCATCACAAGAGATTTCGCATGCTTCGTTTATGTTTGACGTGATAATATAGGCTATGGGATTAAACCAGTGTATACCGTTTATAATCAGGGCAACCCATTTATACAGCAGGTCACGGCGCTTGTAATGCGTAAGCTCGTGCATAAGCACAAGGTTCAGACACGTCTCCATATTTGTGTCAGGCAGGTATATTACAGGTCGTATAATACCGATGAGCATTGGTGATAACCGGTCGACAGAGATACGTATACGAGGTGTTTTTGATATTCCGACACGGCGCGCAGCTTCGGATATATCGATATACGCTTTGCGCGAGCCGGCTTTCTTTTTGACAAGAAATATCCAGTAGCTTATAAGCGCGGACATTATATATACAGCAGTTCCGAATGCCCACGCGTACGCAACGGTATTTCTCCAGACGGTTTGTACGGACGCCTGTTCAGTATTGCCAGCTTGTGAGTTGTCTGCGGGCAGGGTGATATTGTCTGTATTGTTACTGTTCGCTCTGTTACCGGTTGCCGGCATTAAAAATGACGGCGGCGGAAACGACGAATATGTATAACATTTTATAGGAATAGGAAAGACCAGCGTTATAAGCGCGGTTATCCATATGTAATATTGCCATTTCGGCGAAAAATGCTTTGATGTTACAGGCTTTAGAGCTATCAGCAAAAGTGAGACGGCGGAGCCTGTTATGGATAAAATTAATACAATTCTGAAAAGCAAAAACATAATGTTAATCCAATCTAAACATATTTTTTAGTTCATTTATATCTTTTTCACTCAGTTCCTTATTATCATAAAGAGCCGCAACGAGATTTTTGACTGAGCCTGAAAAAACGCGGTCAAGCAGTGATTTTGTGGTGCTTACCTTGTAATCGTTTTCATTAAGAATAGGGTAGTAGTAATGAGAACGTCCGTTTTTTTTGAAAGCAGCAGCGCCTTTTTCGCACATACGCATAAGCAGTGTGGAAACGGTTGTTATTTTCCAGTTTTTGTCTGACAGCCGCTCCATAATTTTCTGCGCGGAAAGTGGCTTGTCACTTTTCCATAATATTTTCATAAGCTCCAGTTCGCTTTCTGTAATAGATTTGTTTGCCGGCATAGTATACACTCCTCTATATTAAAATTACAATTGTAGTTTAAATATATTCTACACCTGTAGTTTGAAATTGTCAATAGTTTTTCTATAAATAATTTTTCACATAATAACTATGTTTTGCATATACTACAATAAAATAATGATGGAGGGGATTGATATGTGCGGGATATGCGGATTTATAAATTTTAAGACAAACCTTGTTAAAAATGAAGGAGAAAATAAAGCAATCGCATATAAAATGGCAAAAAAGCTGCGTCACAGAGGACCGGATTCATGGGGAGAATGGGCAGGTGAGCATGCTGTTTTTGCTCATAGCCGTCTTGCCGTAATTGATGTGGAAAACGGACTTCAGCCTATGAAACGGACGGTCGAAGGTCATGAATTCGTTATAACATATAACGGGGAGTTATATAATACGGCTGATTTAAGGCGTGACCTTGAAAGCTACGGATATGATTTTACAACTGCCTCAGATACGGAAGTGCTTTTATACGCTTATATACATTACGGAGAAAAGTGTGCCGGAATGTTGAATGGTATATATGCTTTTGCAATATGGGATTCTATGCGTCAGCGTGTTTTTGTTTGCCGTGATAGATTTGGCGTTAAGCCGTTTTTCTATACATATAAAAATGACGCGATGATTTTTGCGTCTGAACTCAAATCGTTGTTTGAATATCCTGATTTAGAGCCGGTTCTTGACAAAACAGGCTTGTGCGAGTTATTTGCCCTAAGCCCTGCCAGAACACAGGGAGTGGGTGTATTTAAGGATGTGTTGGAGCTTCGTCCTGCTCACTATATGATAATAGACCGAAACGGAGCGAAAATAAAGCGTTACTGGTCTCTTAAAAGTGCTGCTCATACTGACAGCTATGATGAGACTATTGAAAAGGTGCGATACCTTGTCAATGATACGGTAAAGCGTCAGCTTATATCAGACGTGCCGGTTGCCACATTCCTTTCGGGAGGCTTAGATTCAAGCGTGATTACAGCGATAGGCGCTATTGAAAAAGCAAAGGCCGGCGAGCGTCTTTCCACATATTCCTTTGATTATGAGGATAACAGTAAATATTTCAAGGCATCACATTTTCAGCCTGACAGTGATACTCAGTGGGTGCCAAGAATGGTGGAAGAATTTCGTACAAATCATACATATCTTGTGTGTCCGAATAATATGCTTACAGACCTGTTGGAGGAGGCACTGCTTGCGAAGGATTTACCGGGTATGGCGGATGTTGATGCTTCATTGCTTTATTTCTGCCGTGAGGTGAAAAAAAATCATACGGTGGTGCTGTCGGGAGAATGTTCTGATGAAATTTTCGGAGGTTATCCATGGTTTCGGGAAAAGAAAGCATTTGAAACCCCGGCATTCCCATGGTGCTATGACCTTTCTTTACGCAATAACATATTGCTGCCCAGTGTAAGTGAAACACTTGACCTGGACGGATATTCGCGTATGCGCTATGAAGAGAGTATTGCTGAAACGCCCGTATTTGAAGGAGACAGTGAGGAAGAAAAGCGCAGAAGAGAAATTTCATATCTGAATATCAACTGGTTTATGACAAATCTTCTGGACAGAAAGGACAGAATGAGTATGGCCAGCGGACTGGAGGTTCGTGTACCGTTTTGTGACCACCGTCTTGTAGAGTATGTATGGAATATTCCTTGGGAGATGAAAAATAAGGATAACATTTCTAAGAATGTTCTGCGTGAAGCGGCAAAGGGTATTCTGCCGGAGGATGTAAGAGTAAGAAGAAAAAGTCCGTATCCAAAGACGCATAATCCGCATTATGAGGAGGCTGTCAAAGCTCTGCTTGACGGAGTTATTTCAGATTCCAACGCTCCTATTCTTGCGCTGTGTGATAGAGAAAAGCTGTCGGCGCTGTTAAATGGTTCATCAGATTACGGCAAACCGTTTTTTGGTCAGCTTATGGCCGGACCGCAGTTTATTGGATATATTCTGCAAATGAATTACCTTTTAAGAGATTATCATGTAAAAATAATGTAAAGCAGGAATAAGATGTATCTTTGCTAAGATACATCTTATTTTTGCTTGAGACGAGAATGGAACGTAAAAATATCTTTACAAACAGTATATAAAGTTATATAATAATTAGTAATTAATATTTTTAAAATGACATTTGAAAATGCTTGTTGATTGGAGCGTTTTCTTCGATATTTTTATGAAAGGATTTAACTGTGATAATGAACGATATACAAAAGGATGTTTCAATGGCGCACAGAATAGTGGTTAAGGTGGGAACGTCAACACTTACATATGAGCAGGGAACAATGAATTTAAAGCTTATTGACCGTCTTTCGATGGTGCTGTCTGATTTGCGTAATCAGGGCAAGGAGATTATTCTTGTTTCGTCTGGAGCGATAGGAATAGCTCTGGGAAAGCTGGGTCTTTCTGAAAAGCCTAAGGATACAAAGGGAAAGCAGGCGGTTGCGGCTGTGGGACAGTGTGAGCTTATGTATCTTTATGACAAGATGTTTGGAGAATATAATAACACAGTCGCGCAGGTTCTTGTAACGCGTGATGATATAGCTATTCCGCGCAGAAAACGTAATATACAGAATACTGTGACTACACTGCTTGAAATGGGTATAATACCTGTAGTGAATGAAAATGACACAGTAAGCTATGATGAAATTGAAATTGGTGATAACGATACGCTTTCGGCAGTGGTTGCCGAGATGGTTGACGCGGATTTGTTGCTGCTGTTTTCTGATATTGACGGCTTGTATGACGGAGACCCGCGTAAAAATAAAAATGCTGAATTAATTCCTGTGGTATATAATATTGATGAGGTAAGAGAGCTTGCCGGCGGAGCGGGAACAAGCCGCGGTACGGGAGGAATGGTAACTAAGCTGGAAGCGGCGGAGCGCGCGACAAGCGTGGGAATTCATATGATTATCGCTAACGGGAACAATGTGGACGCTGTATATGATATATTGGACGGAAAACCGGTGGGAACTTTGTTTGTTTCTAAAAATTTTGAAAGGACAGAAAAGTAATGAATGAATTAACGGAAAAATGCATTAAAGCTAAAGAAGCCGCTTCACGTCTTGTATCTGTCAGTACGGTGACGAAAGATATTGCTCTTGAGGCTATTGCTTGTGCTCTTGTTGAAAGAGCGGATGAAATTATTGACGCAAATAATTCTGATATAGAAAATGCCAAAAATAATGGTACGCGGCCGTCAATGCTTGACCGTCTTGCTTTAACAAGAGAAAGAATAGCCGGTATTGCGGAGGGAGTAAGACAGGTAAAGACGCTTAACGACCCTATAGGCGAGGTTACAAGAATGTGGAAACGTCCTAACGGGCTTATGATAGGACAAAAAAGAGTACCTATGGGAGTCATTGCGATAATTTATGAGGCGCGTCCGAATGTGACTGTTGACGCGGCTGTGTTATGTCTTAAAACCTCTAACGCGTGTGTTTTACGCGGCGGCAGCGAGGCGATAAACTCAAATAAAGCAATTATGAGAATTATGCAGGATGCCGCGTATGGAGCGGGTATTCCGGAAGGAACGCTTAATATTATTGAGGATACCTCACGTGAAACTGCCGCGCGGCTTATGAAAATGAATGGATATATTGACCTGTTAATTCCGCGCGGAGGTAAGGGACTGATTAAAAGTGTAGTGGAAAATGCAACGGTTCCTATAGTGGAAACAGCGGCCGGAAATTGTCATGTTTATGTTGACTGTGAGGCCGATTTGGATATGGCGCTTAAAATTGTGATTAACGCTAAAGCGCAGCGTCCGTCAGTATGTAATGCCGCGGAGACCTTGCTTGTGGACAGTAAAATAGCCGAAAAATTTATTCCTGATGTATTCCGCGCGTTAAAAGAGAATAACGTTGAGATAAGAGCGGATAAAAAATCAAAAGATATTTTTTCTGATGTTAAAGATGTGTCGGAAGAAGATTATTATACCGAATATAACGACTATATTATATCGGTAAAGACAGTTGACGGCGTGGATGAGGCAATAGCGCATATAAATAAGTATAATACAAAACATTCTGAAGCTATTGTGACAAATAACTATGAACATGCACAGAAATTTTTAAATGAGGTTGACGCGGCGGCGGTATATGTGAACGCTTCGACAAGATTTACGGATGGCTTTGAATTTGGGTTTGGAGCAGAAATTGGTATCAGCACGCAGAAAATGCACGCCAGAGGCCCTATGGGACTTGAGGCTTTAACCTCTGTTAAATATATAATATATGGTGACGGACAGATAAGAGGATAAAGATAAAAAAATTGTATGTAGAATTTTTTCGCTTAAACAAATAACGAGCCGCGTGTCACGCGGCTTGTTATTTGTTTGTAATATGATATTGGTAAACGTATTATTTTTCTGATTTGTTACTGAGCTTTGTTTTCATTTTTTTATTTATTATTTTTTCCTGATATTTAGTTGTCACAGTAACAGCTATGCCTATAATGATATAAATTATGATAAAAACAGGCAGCACGTATATAAACCATTCATATAATTTCATAAAATTCATAATACCTGAAATATAACTGGCTATAAATGTAATAGCTACGCATCCTGTAAAGTGAATAGCAAGACTAAGAGGGAAAGAAATATCGCCGTCATAAATCAAAGATATTAGTCCATAACAAGCGGAAGCGGCAAGCCATGTGGTAAACTGACGCATGACCTCCGCTCCGCTGGCTTCATCAAGTCTGAATGCCCATAAGCACGCTGTTGTAACTATAAATCCTATACCAAGACCTATAATAAGATGTTCAATTATTTTCTTTTTCATTTTAATATACCTCCATAATATAATGTTTAAATTCTTTTACATATTTTCTCGAAATAGTAAGCTGGTTTTTAGTGTCCTTTAAAAACAGCGTGTAATTGCCGCTGAATTCCGCTTCTACGGAAAGCACATAATTTACGTTGACTACAATACCTTTGTTAATTCGTATGAAACCTTTAGAGCGGCCTATGTTTTCAAGCTCATATAGCTTGTGACGCACCTCGTATGTATCGCCTTTTATGTGCGCGTAGGTTTTGTTATTATCGGCTTCAAAATAAGTCACATCCGAAATGTCAAACAAATATTCCGCTTCATTTTTGAAGAAAAACATCTTTTGCAGACTTTGTTTTCCGTTCAGCAGCGCCGCAATATTCTGTACCTGCGCGCTGGTTATGTCGCCGCGTATTATGACTTCAGGCTCAGTTAAATTTGCCTGTTCAAGCGTTACTTTCATATTTATCCCTTCTTTCATTTACAGTATAGCATATATAGAAAGGTTAAGTCATCAGTTTTTATGTAAGTGGTAGAAAAACATATGTAAGAGGCAAAAAAATAGGGACACTAGAATGTAGTGTCCCTGTGGCGCGCTAAAATAATTTTTCCAGTAATTTATTAGACCTTTCAACAAATCGAGTCATTTGCTCCGCGTTGAGTGGACTATGACTTAGTTTAGCAAGGTCATATACATGGTTTATAATAAGATTCGCGTCATCGCCGGTAAGAGTGTTAATCTTCTGTATAAGGGAATTATTTGAATTTAATACAAGTGTAAATTCATCCTTAAACATATCTGCCATGCCGGCCATCTGCTGACCGTATGCGCGATACATTTCCTGCATACGTCGTGACTGTTCGCCCAGTAATATTACAGCCGGAATTGACGTATCCTTTAACGACTGAACTTCAATTTTCAAAGCGTCATCGTTTATTTCAGCTTTGAATTTTTCAATCAGCTTATCATCTTTTTCTTTTGTGCTGTCATCCTTTTCAGCTGTGTCTGAAATGTCGTTTATTGCCGAGTCAATTCTCTTAAATTTAACATCGCTTTCTTTCATTTCTATAAGGGAGATAAAGTGCGTGTCCATCATGCTGGGAAGAACAAAAGCATTCAGCCCCTGATTTTTAAACATATTTACATACTGAGACTGTGTGTCAGGATCAGAAACATAGTACACGTCTTTTTTATCCTTACCGTTAAGGTATTCATTTAAGGTCATGTACTTACCGTCAAGGTCTTTGTATATAATAACATCCTTAACCTTGTCATAGAACTTTTCATCACGGAGACAGCCGTATTTGATAAAGACATTGATGTCATCCCAGTATTTTTCGTAATTGCTCTTATCGTTGTTATAAATGCTTGTAAGCTTGTCCGCCACCTTTTTTGTTATGTGATTTGAAATTTTCTTGACGTATCCGTCGTTTTGCAGGAAGCTTCTTGAAACATTCAGCGGTAAATCCGGACAGTCAATAACGCCTTTTAACAGCATCAGAAATTCAGGAATAACTTCTTTTACATTGTCGGCAACAAATACCTGATTGTTATACAGCTTTATCTGTCCTTCCTGACCCGCAAATTCATGATTGATTTTAGGGAAGTAGAGAATTCCCTTAAGATTGAATGGATAGTCGACGTTCAAATGAATCCAGAATAACGGCTCGTTAAAATCCATGAATACATTTCTGTAAAATTCCTTGTATTCGTCGTCTGTACATTCAGAAGGCTTTTTCATCCAAAGAGGTTGAGTGTTGTTTATTGGCTTTGGCGGTTCAGGTTCCTTGTCCTTGCCATTTTCGTCCTTTTCAGGCTCCGATTTTTTATCTGTTACAAGATAAATTTCAACCGGCAGGAATGAGCAGTATTTGTTTAATATTTTACGGATTGTGAACTCATCGAGGAAGTCCTCTGAATCCTCAGCAATATTTAGTGTTATTGTTGTTCCGCGTTCCTGCCTTTCGCCGTCGGTCATATCGAATTCCATGCTGCCGTCACATGTCCATTTTGCGGCTTTTGCTCCGTCCTGGTAGGACAGTGAATCAATTTCAACGCTGTCAGCGACCATAAACGCGCTGTAGAACCCAAGTCCGAAATGACCTATAATCTGAGCGCCTTTATCGTCATCCTCTTTGTATTTTTCCAGAAAATCACTTGCGCCGCTGAACGCAATCTGATTGATATATTTGTCAATTTCTTCAGCGGTCATACCTATACCATTATCGCTTATAACGAGTTTTTTTGCATCTTTAAATACAGAAACTGTTACTTTGAAATTTTCGTTTTCATCAATTTTCGCGTCCCCGATTCCTGAAAGCTTTTTTAGCTTTGTAATTGCGTCACAGCCGTTGGAGACAAGCTCGCGCAGGAAAATATCCTTGTCTGAATAAAGCCATTTTTTTATAATTGGAAATAGATTTTCGCTGTCAACTGAAATGTTGCCCTTTGCCATATAAATCGCTCCTTTTAGTGTATTTTTATTAATTAATATAATAATACTACAGGATGAATTTGTCAATATAAAATTAGCACTCAGTCAAGATGAGTGCTAACAATTTACAATTTATTCATATTTTATACGACTTTATTGTTTTGGTTTTGGATTTGTTTTCATTTGTAAGTTACGCAAGTTAATGCATACTTGTATTTAATGTTTGAGCTATGCGTTTGCACTGTTCAAAAGTGTAATAGTGTTTATTTTTAAAGCGTCATTCTGGTATATTTTTGTAAGCAGACGCATTTTCACTTGTAAAAAACCAATAAATTTCTTAATCGGTTTATACGTCCGCCTCAGTATAATTATGGCATATTGACTTATTGACATTGGGGTGGAAAAGCTTATACATATCCGTAAATACCTCTGACGCTTACCTCGCCGGATGTTACGCTGATAATTCCGTCAGCTGCTTCTACCATAAGCGAGCCGTTTTCATCAATATCAACCGCTGTGCCGGTAATAGTTTTATTTTTAAAAATAACGTTTACACAGCGGCCAAGAGTGACGCAGTGTTTTTTGTATTCGTCAAGAATCGCGCGTAAACCGCTGTCAAGAAATTTCCTATAATAATACTCAAACTCATTAAGCAGCTTTGAAATAATTTCAGAACGCGCGTATTTATGTCCGCTTTCAATATACATAGATGTTGCCTTGTCAGCAAGCTCATCTTCAAAGGATTCCATATTCACATTAATTCCGATACCGCATACAACATAATTTATCATGTTTATTTCTGATGACATTTCTGTAAGTATGCCGCATATTTTTTTACCGTTTATAACAATGTCATTCGGCCATTTTATTGCTGAATTAAGTCCGATAGCTTTACATACTGCCAGACCCGCGACGAGTGTTATGCGGGAAACCTCCATGGGAGGAATATCCGGCTTTAGCAAAATTGAGTGCCATATACCGGAGCCTTTGGGAGAAGTCCAGCCGCGTCCGCGGCTTCCTTTACCGTGTGTCTGTACTTCGGCGATAAATACGCTGCCATCAGGAGCGTCGGAATTTGCTTTTGCGCGCTCATTGGTTGTATCAGTTTCATCATACATAAAAATATTTCGTCCGATAAAGCAGGTATCCAGACCGCCTTGTATAGCAGTCTCAGTAATGACATCAGGAGAGGCGACAAAGCGGTAGCCTTTGTTTGTAACCGATTCAATCCTATATCCGTCCTGTTTGAATTTTTTTATGTGTTTCCATACCGCGGCGCGGGAAATATGCAGCTGTTCGCTGATTTTTTCGCCGGAAATATAGCCGTCCGTGTTTTTTAATATGTTAAGAATTTTGTTTTTCAATGGAATCAATCCTTTCAGGATAGATTATACATTTGACAATATACATTGTCAAGTCTCATTTTTCATACGCTTCGTAATTTTAAGAATTAATTCGAAGTTATCCTCGGAAAAATGTTTTATTGTGCTGATAACTTTGTTTAAAAGTTCTGGAGCCTGTGTTGATGTATCAAAAAATTCAGCGGATGTTATGTTAAAATAATCACATATATTTAAAAGGCCAGTCGTGGAAAGCATTGCTGGAACTAATAGCTTTAATATAGTTTTTACTTTGTCCTAATTCAAGACTTAACTGATATTCTGATATATTAGCATTAATACTTAATGCGGGAATTCGTTTTAAAATCAATTCTTTTCCTTGTTTAATTCTATTTCATCAACGCTCATAAACTTACCCTTTTG
>CAJUFV010000017.1 GCA_910585795.1 uncultured Clostridia bacterium
AACGCGAATGGCCGAGAAATGAGGTCACAAAAGCTCCCGTATGGTGCAGTGTTGACCTTCGTGACGGTAATCAGGCGTTGTATTCGCCTATGACAACAGATGAAAAAATTGAGTTTTTTAAATTTCTTGTAAAGCTGGGTTTTAAGGAAATTGAGGTGGGCTTTCCTGCGGCGTCACATACTGAATTTGAATTTGTACGCCGTCTGATTGATGAGGATTTAATTCCTGACAATGTGTCAATTCAGGTTCTTACACAGGCGCGGGAGCACATTATAAAGAAAACTGTTGAGGCCTTAAAAGGCGCAAAAAATGCGGTTATACATTTGTATAATTCTACATCCACGCTTCAGCGTGAGGTAGTGTTTAACAAGAATAAGGAAGAAATTAAGCAGCTTGCTGTGGATGGCGCAAGGCTTGTAAAAAGTCTGGTTTCCGGACAGCTGGAAGGAAATATCAGATATGAGTATTCGCCGGAGAGCTTTACCTGTACTGAGATGGATTATGCGGCAGAGGTTACAAATGCGGTGCTTGACGTGTTTAAGCCGTCGGCAGATAACAAGGTTATTGTAAATCTTCCGTCAACGATTGAGGTTGCGACAGCAAATGTTTACGCGGACCAGATTGAGTATATGTGTAAACACCTTAATAATCGTGAGAATCTTATAATAAGTGTACATGCTCATAATGACAGAGGCACGGGAGTCGCCTCAAGCGAGCTTGCGCTGCTTGCCGGCGCGGATCGTGTTGAAGGCACTATTTTTGGAAATGGTGAAAGAACCGGTAATACCGATATTATTACTGTTGCGCTTAATATGTTCTGTCAGGGAATTGACCCTGAGCTTAACCTGGAGAATATTGATGAAATAATAGAGGTGTTTGAAAAATATAACAGACTGCCTATTCATCCCAGACATCCGTATGCCGGTGAGATGGCGTATGTCGCATTTTCCGGCTCGCATCAGGATGCGATTAAAAAGAGCATGGATAAATTCGGCTCAAGTCCTAAGAATAAATGGGCTAATCCGTATTTGACGATTGACCCGACAGATATAGGAAGAAAATATGAGCCTATTCTTATAAACAGTCAGTCAGGCAAGGGCGGAGTAAGCTATATTATGGAGAATAAATACGGCTATACACTTCCAAAGCCTATGCTTGTGGAATTTGCGGCGGTTATAAATGATATGTCAGACGAGAAAAAGACTGTTCTCACAAATCATGAAATACATCAGGCGTTTAAGGATATTTATGTTAATGTTTCAGCTCCTATAAAGATACAATTTTACCGTTCTGGAGATGATAATGACAGCACGCATATTTCTGCCGCCATTGAATACGGCGGAAAGGTTTCTTCAATTGAGGGGACAGGTAATGGCCCGCTTGATGCTTTGTGTAACGGGCTGCGTAAATATCTTGACTGTGATTTTGAAATCAGCAGCTATACAGAGCATGCTCTGACGCGTTCTTCAGATTCTAAGGCTGCGACATATATTGCGGTAAAGCATGAAGAAAAAACATTCTGGGGAGCGGGTGTTGATGCTAATATTAATACCGCGTCAATTTATGCGCTTATTTCAGCTGTAAACAGGATGCTTGAGGAATAACAATTAGTCATAATAAAAATTCCGGTACATTATTTAATGTGCCGGAATTTTTTTTGTTTAAATATTATTTTGTGATTTCAACTGTTCTTGTGTCGCCGTCCCAGTCTACAGTAAGGTCAAATGCTTCCATAACAAATCTAAGCGGAACCATGGTTCTGTTGTTTTTGAGTGTTGCGGGGACTTCGAGATTTATTACTTCATCGTCAAAAAGAGCAACATCACTGTCAAGGAACAATGTCATTTCATGTCCGTCCTTTGTAATGGTTATCATCTGATTTTCACTGTCCCAGCCGACATTGGCGTTAAGCGCTTCGCTTATTCCGCGAACGGGAATAAGCGTGTAGGTATCACCGTCGACTGTTTCCAGAAGAGGATATTGGTCATCAAAGGCAAGCAAATCGCCGTTTATACGAATTTTCGCGCCTATGTAGTCAATATCATTATGATAATAACGCAGTACATGCTCTATGTATTTGGCGTCTCCGTATGTTGGATAAGACCAGTTTGTCGCGTACGCGGCAGCGTTTCCAAGCTCATTAATCCAGTCATCACCCTTTGCTTCAATAATTCTGTCAAGGACAGTTTGTCCGAAGTTGTAGGACTGAATCATTTTCATATAGTCACAGTCATACGCGATGAGTGACTGTGAGATAAGATATGCGGCAAACGGAACCGCTTTTGCGGGGTCAAGTCTGTCCTCAAGAGTCCATGCCTCCCCGGAATAGTTTTCTCCGAATTCCGCAAATGTTTTTTCAAGTGTGTATTCAATCTGCATAATACCCCATGCAGGGTATGAGCTGCCGTCCTCGCGATAGCTTAGATTTCTTCCGGATGATTCCTGCATACATATAGCCGCAAGCAGATTAGGGTCTACTCCGTACTGGTCGCCGGCTTGCTTAAATAGCTCCGAATAGGATTTAACCGCGCTGTTAAGGCGCGCAGTACCAATAGGAACATTGTCCATACTTGTGCCGCGATGGTCTGGTATCGCGCCGGCCGCAAAAGCGGTCAAAGAACTCAGGGATACTGCTGCCGCAAGTATAGCTGATATAATCTTTTTCACGTCCATCTCCTTTCCGCGGAAAAGCTAAGGCCTGTCCGCCATATAGTATGATTTGTGTATATATGTATATACAGCTACATTATACACCTTTTTATTCGATTCGTCAATGTATGGTATTTCCTGCGTATAAAAATTAATAAAATTATCCATACTAAGAAAAAATTATCAGGAGGTATATTTATGAAACAGTATATTGAAATAATTGATGTTTTTGCGAGGGAGGTTATGGACTCAAGAGGAAACCCGACTGTTGAGGTGGAGGTATATACTGAAAATGCTTGTGGACGAGCTATTGTTCCGTCAGGAGCATCAACAGGAGTATTTGAGGCAGTGGAGCTGCGTGACGGAGACAACAAGCGTTATGGCGGCAAGGGTGTAAAGACTGCGGTAAACAATGTAAATGAAAAAATAGCGGAAGCTCTTATTGGAATGAATGTACTTGACCAGCGTTCAATTGATATGAAGATGTGCCAAATGGATGGTACGGAAAACAAATCGAATTTTGGAGCGAACGCCATACTGGGGGTATCTCTTGCTGTGGCAAGGGCCGCGGCGGCAAGTCTGGACATACCACTGTTTCAGTATATAGGCGGAATCAACGCGCATATACTGCCGGTGCCTATGATGAATATTTTAAACGGCGGTGCTCACGCAAATAATAATGTAGATATACAGGAATTTATGATTATGCCGTTTGGAGCGAAGTCCTTCAGGCAGGGGTTAAGATGGTGCAGCGAGGTGTTTCATGAGCTAAAGAAGGTGCTTGCTGAAATGGGAAATACCACGGCGGTGGGCGATGAGGGCGGATTCGCGCCTAACCTTGAAACAGACGAGAAAGCGCTGGAGGTAATTGTGAACGCAATTGGTCGCGCCGGATATAAGCCGGGCGAGGATTTTAAAATTGCGATAGACGCGGCTTCTTCCGAGTGGGCGCAGAAGGACGGAACGTATCTTCTGCCAAAATCCGGAGTGAAAAAGACAGCGGAGGAACTTGTGGAATACTGGGACGAGCTTTGCGGAAAGTATCCGATATTCTCTATAGAGGACGGTCTTGGAGAAGATGACTGGGAAGGCTGGGAGCTGCTTACAGACAGGCTTGGAGGCAGAATACAGCTTGTGGGTGATGATTTATTTGTGACAAATCCAAAGCGTTTGGAAAGAGGAATACGGTCAGGGGTAGCTAATTCTATACTTGTTAAGGTTAATCAGATAGGAACATTGTCTGAGACGCTGGACGCTGTGGAAATAGCACATAAAAACGGATATACGGCTGTTATTTCACATAGAAGCGGTGAAACGGAGGATACCACGATAGCAGATATCGCAGTTGCGGTTAACAGCGGTCAGATAAAGACAGGGGCTCCAAGCAGAACGGATAGAGTAGCAAAATATAATCAGCTTCTGAGGATAGAAGAGGAGCTTTGCTTTGCGGCTGAATATGGAGAAAAATGAAAAAATTTCTAAAAACACGTTGACATCTTAAAAATTTTGTTATATAATAGCTTTAAGTTATAAGAGGGAGTAGTTCACGTAATATGCGTTGAATGGGTCGTCAGTACGGAGAAATCCCGGTCCATCAGTAAGCAGCGAGACTTTTATTACACTTTTTTGAGGTGTAGTAAGAGTCTCTTCTTTTTTCGGTGACCTCCTGAAAAAGAAAAGGAGAAATATAGCTATGAATGTATTTTTAATGATTGTGTGTCTGGTTTTAGGGTTTGTGCTGTTGGTAAAGGGAGCGGATTTCTTTGTTGACGGTGCGTGTGAGCTTTCGGACAGGCTCAGAATACCGGCATATGTTGTGGGACTTACTGTAGTCGCGTTTGGGACAAGTCTGCCGGAGGCAGCAGTGAGTATTACCGCGTCATTGCAGCACAGCAATGAAATAGCGATAGGAAATGTTATAGGCTCAAATATATTTAATACGCTTGTGGTGCTTGGAGCAAGCGCGCTGTTTTCGCCAATCGTGGTAAAAAGCAATTTGCTGAAAAGAGATTTCCCGTTTTGTATCGGTATAACTATAGTAATGCTGGTTCTTATGCTGACGCTTGGCGGCGGGCAAATTGCGCTGACAAGAATGGACGGTATAATACTGCTTGTAATATTTGCTGTATTTATGATTATGTCTGTAACAGGAGCAAAAGAAAACGCTTCACAGCTTGGAGAATCGGCTGAAAAGAAGGACGTGCCGCTGTGGAAAAGTATAATGTTTATTGTGATAGGAGCGGCCGGAGTTATTGTCGGCGGACAGCTTACAGTTAACGGCGCGAAATCGCTGGCAGAGTTTGCGGGACTCGATGAAAAGGTTATAGCTCTTACAGTGGTGGCAATCGGAACAAGTCTGCCTGAACTGGTAACGTCAATAGTAGCTTCGCGTAAGAACCAGAACGATATAGCGGTAGGAAATGCGATAGGCTCAAATATTTTTAATATTTTGTTTATATTAGGTATTTCTGCTACAATTGGAACGATTACAACTGATATAAATGCTGTTATAGACGCTTGCGCGCTGGTCGGAATTGTTGTTTTGACATATGTGTTCGCTCTGGCAAAAAAGAGCATTAACCGTGTTGAGGGTGGTATTATGATATTTGTGTATGCCACTTACACAGTATATCTGCTTATTCGTTAGTATGCAAAAAATAAAAAGCTGTGTTTAAAACAGCTTTTTATTTTTTTGTCTGTATTCCTTGGCCGTCTTTAAAAGGTAGTCGCGGTTATTGAGGACAGGATTTATGATTACTTCGTCAATCAGCTTTTTCAAAGTGTCTCCGATTTCCCGTCCGGGGCGGTAGCCAATACGTATGAGGTCTCTGCCGTTGACGGCAAGGTGTGAAATAAGGTACGGCTGACGCTCGGCGAGAATTTCTCTGTAGATATGATATGCGCTGTCTATACGAGCCTTTTTTTCAGGAAAGTGTTCGGGATTTTTAGCCATGTTATCCGCTGTCTGAAGAGCGAGAAGCTTTTCAAACAGAGCCGCGCCTGTGCGCGACATCATTCGTTTGACGGACGGCTGTGATGGTTCGATACGTACATCATGATTTTCTACAAGGATGGTTATATCATGTATGGTATTATTATCCATTCTCAGACGATGGAGCAGGTCAATGGCTATAGTGCCGCTTTCCCTGTGATGACCGTAAAAGTGGATTATACCGTCGGCATCACGGCTTGCGCATCTTGGTTTGCCTATATCGTGCATGAGAGCCGCCCATCTTATGACAAGGTCGCGCTGAGAAAATTTTATAGCTTGCATGATATGCTCTCCGACATCGTAAACATGATATTTATTTTTCTGAGGTTCTCCGAAGCATCGTTCAAGCTCCGGCATAATGTATTGAAGCATGCCGCATTCGTGCAGCTTGCGGACAAAGTCTGGATTATCGGAAAGAAGTATTTTATTCATTTCCTCAAGGATTCTTTCACTGCTTACTTTCTTGATAAGCACCGCGCATTTTTTTATTGCTCGCCATGTTTTATCTTCAATTTTGAAGGATAAAACTGCGCTGAAGCGTATTGCGCGCAGCATGCGTAGAGCGTCTTCGCGGAACCGCTTTTCAGGCTCTCCGACACAGCGTATGATTTTGTGTTCAATATCTCTGCGTCCGCCGAAAAAATCAAGAATACCTTCATCAGGATGATACATCATGGCGTTTATTGTAAAGTCACGCCTTGCGCAGTCCTCGCGCGGATTTGTGACAAATGAAACATTCTGCGGATGACGTCCGTCTTGATACCGACCGTCATGACGGAAGGTGGTGATTTCATAGCCGGTTTTATTGTCGATGACAGTTACTGTTCCGTGCTGTATTCCGGTATCGGCTGTGCGCGGGAAAATACGCTTTACTTCCTGCGGCGTCGCGCTTGTGGCGATATCGTAGTCATGCGGAGTATGGTTCATGAGCATGTCACGTACTGCGCCGCCTGCGACGTACGCGGAAAAGCCGCCTGATACCAGTCGGCTGAGAATATTTATAACGTTGTCGGGAAGGCTCATTTTCATAGCGTTAACTCCTAATGATTATAGTAGAATTATAAATCCGCAGCAGGCGATGTGTCAAGAGTGTTTTTACGAATGTAAATTGAATGTAATATCCATGTGGTATAAAATTAAGAAAGACGTCTTAAAGGACGTCTTTCTTAATTTGTGTCGGTTTTACATAATTTTATACAGGCTTAATTATATTTATTATTTCATTTGCCGGTTTGTCTGGAAGAGC
>CAJUFV010000018.1 GCA_910585795.1 uncultured Clostridia bacterium
AGTTCAAAATTTTCTAAAAAAGGCTTGCAAATACATATATATTGTGGTATAATACTAATTGTAGAAATAATATGACATACATGTACGCAGCTATTGCATGTAGATGAAATTACATTCTACCCTTTTATCCTATACATAGCAAAACAGAAAAAGCACTGCATACTCGCACATAGTAGTGCTTTTTTTGTCGTATATACGACTTTCATATATAAAATCTTTCATAACGGGTATAATATGTATAAATTATAATTTATGGAGAGATGAAAAAATGGCAGGAATAATTTTCAGCATCATCGCAGGCGCGGCCATGAGTATACAGGGAGTTATGAATACGCGTTTATCAGATAAAATAGGGTTATATGAGTCAAATGTATTTGTCCAAGGAACGGCTTTTATACTTTCACTAATAGCTCTGTGGATTTTAGGCAAAGGCACTTTTCGTGAAATAGGCAGTGTTAATAAATTTTATCTGTTGGGAGGCCTTCTCGGACTTATTATAACCATAACAGTAATGCTTGGTATTGGTAAGCTAAGTCCTACTGTAGCTATTTCAGTCATACTTATTTCACAGCTGTTTGTTGCCGCATTAATAGACGCGTTCGGATGGATGAACAGTGAACAAATTGCATTCGGATGGAATAAATATATAGGTATGGTGCTTATGATAGGCGGCGTGCTTTTATTCAAATTTAAATAAATACACTAGATGTATAAAAATATGGACTGCTATTGCGAATAATAGCAGTCCATATTTTTATACAAGCTTTTTTGTCTGCCACTTACCTGAATAATATCGTATCACAGGAACCAGCGCGCCTGCCGTCCATGCAAGCGGTGTAGCCATCCATATCCCTGTTGACCCAAAATAATTTACAAGAATATAGGCAAATATTATTCTTCCCACAAGCTCTGTTACACCGGATACCGCAGATGTATTCACATCCCCCGCTCCTCGCAGCAGATTAAGATAGCTTCTCATAACTGCGGCCACAATATACGCCACACATACAATCGTCAGATATTTACTTCCAATGGTAATTGCTTCCGCTGCCTCTTTTGTATCCAAAAACAGTCCCAACAACTGCTGACGGAACATTACAATAATAACCGCAAGAACCGCGCATATACCTGTCAGGGATATAAGCGTTTGATAAAGTCCCCTCTTTATTCGTTTAATATTCCCCGCCCCCATATTTTGTCCCGCAAATACCGACAGCGCTGTGCCTACAGAGATAATCGGGGCGATAGCAATTGAATCAATCTTGACAGCGGCAGTATATGCCGCCATTGTCATTGCTCCGAAGGAATTAACAAGTCTCTGCACACTCATTGTTCCCAATGAAATCAAACAGCTTTCCAGAGCCGCCGGAACACCTGTACGGAATATTCTCGCGACAGACAGCTTTGTAGTCTTAAAATTTATACCGCTGAGGTTGAGCTGTTCACGATATCTTATAATATGTACAACACAAAATAACGCGCTTATAATCTGTGCGATTACTGTTGCCGCCGCGGCTCCGGCGACTCCCGCTTTAAATACCACTACAAACAGCAAATCCAATCCAACATTCATGAGCGAAGAAAGAATCAGCGCGTACAGCGGCGTCCGGCTGTCACCTAGATTACGAAGAATAGCCCCCGCGGCATTATATACCGCCATACTTATAGTAAACGCAAAAATGATATTTACATATTGCAGCGCCTCGTCAATAACATTTTCAGGCGTGCTTAACAGCGTCAGTATCGGACGGGCGAAAATTATGCCCGCAGCCGAAGTTACAACCGACAGACTTACTACTATATACATCAAACCCGTTATTGTTTTTCTCATCTCACTAAAATTCCTTGAGCCGAAACATTGTGAAATTATAATTCCCGCACCGTTTGTAAGACCCATCATAAGACATATCATAACAGAAATAATTGTCCCCGTTGAACCTACGGCAGCCAGCGACTGCGCTCCGACAAATTTACCTACTACAGCCGCATCTACAAAATTATACACCTGCTGAAATATATTGCCTATCAGCATCGGCACAGAAAAGGATAATATAAGCTTAATAGGGTTACCCCTTGTCATATCACAAACCATAGGAAAATCTCCTTTATTATAAGGTTAATATAGTTAAAAGCACATGTTACGCCTAACCGAATTTTTAATATTTCCTCATATGTTAAAAATCTCATTTTTAATAACGCAATGAAGTTATTATAGCACATTATCATATAATGTCAATTGAAATTTTAAATTTTTTATGATAAAATATAATAAAATAAATTCTCAGTTAAGAGGTATCTAAAATGAAAGTACTGTTGTTATCAATAAAAGCAGGCTACGGACATCATTCCACAGCCAAAGCAATAATGGAGCACTTTGAAGCTAACGGACACCAGTGCGAAATGCTTGATATTTTTGATTATATAAATCATCGTCTTGGAAGCTCAATTCAGGACGGCTATCTTATGTCCACAAAATATATACCAAAAACCTATGGTAAAGCCTACGGAATACTTACGCAGAAGGAAGAGCCCTATGACCCGCATTCTATGGTAGCGCTATTCTCACGATTTGTTTCACGCCGTCTGGAAAAATATGTGCTGCGCTACAGTCCTGACCTTATAATAGGCACTCACAGCTACGCAGGGGTATGTATAAGTATTCTTGCCGACCGAGGAGCGATAAGCTGTCCTTCAATAGGAATAGTAACAGATTTTACCGTTCATCCGTTCTGGGAAAGTACATTCCTTGACTATTACGTAATTCCTGATGATTTACTGGCTTATGAAATGCAAAAAAAGGGAATACCCAAAGATAAGCTGCTGCCATTCGGTATTCCTATAAGAAAACAATTTTCATCAAAAAAAGATAAACAGGGCGCGCGCAAGGAACTTGGTATAGCGGATATACCAACAGTACTTGTTATGATGGGTTCAATGGGTTACGGAAATATAAAAAAAGCCTTATCAGAGATTGACCGGTGTCCGCAGTATTTTCAAATACTCTGCGTGTGCGGCTCAAATAAAAAACTAAAGACAGCAGTCGGCGAATATAAATGGAGAAAAAAAGTATATTCATATGGTTTTACTGATAATGTAGATATTATGATGGATGCTTCAGATTTTATAATTACAAAACCCGGAGGTCTATCTACATCCGAGGCTCTTGCAAAGGGTCTGCCTATTATTGCTATGAACCCAATACCGGGTCAAGAAGACAGAAACCTAAGCTTTTTAGTTAATAACGGCGCCGCCATTATGGTTAATCAGAATTATTCTGTAGCTGACGCAATGAATATTATGTTTAACTGTCCCTGGAGAAAATCTCTTTTACAGGAAAGTGTAAGTCATCTCGGAAAGCCCCTCGCAACGTTAGACCTGTATTATTTCTCTTGCGAAAAGGTTTTAAAAAAATCAGCTGTAATCTGAAATTCTTTTCCGCGAAGATAATTCAGAATTCCAGCGTCGGAGCTGAAATCAAAACACAGCTTACAGCTCGCAAGCCGCATCGGAGGTTTATGTATTGACCCATACTTTATATCACCCCACAGCGGATGTCCTATATGCGCCATTTGCGCGCGTATCTGATGTGTTCGTCCTGTAAACAGCTCAATTTCAAGCAGTGACCTATCGCTTTGCGAAGAAATCACAGTATAATGCGTAATTATATTTTTTGAATTCTCTGTCCTGGTGTCCGTAACGGACACTTTTTTTTCTCCGCGTGTAAGAAAGGCGCTTAAAGTGCCGCTTTTCTCTATACACCCCTCAACTATACAAAGATAAAACTTCTTAATTTCACGCGTACGTATTTTTTCATTGATAATACGAAGCGCGGGAGCGTTTTTAACGCCAATTATTATTCCCGACGTATTTCGGTCCAGCCTGTTCGCGAAGGCCGGCGCAAAGCTGTGCTCAATGCCGGGCCTGTACTCCCCCTTGACATACAAATAGCTTTGCATACGGGCAAGCAGTGTATCACTGCTGCCTTTATCATCAGCATGAACAACTATACCGCGCGGCTTATTTATCAGCAGTATATTTTCATCTTCATAAATAATATCAATATTACCATAATTAAGTTTAAACTGTTTTTTACCGCTGTAAAATTCCTCTTTAAAATAAAGCGAAAGTATATCTCCATCTTTAAGCATATATTTTCCGTCTTTTACATGCTTTCCGTTTACGCGCACGCAATTTTTACGCAGTCCTTTATACAGCATGCTCTGCGGTATGTTATTCATATATTTGGTCAGAAATTTATCCAGACGCTGCATAGCGTCGTTTGAATTTATTTTAATTTCTCTCATATTTCCTCCGCAGATTAAATTTTGTATTTTTAGATATTGTAACACAAAACAAAATATGTTACAATATATTTTGAAAC
>CAJUFV010000019.1 GCA_910585795.1 uncultured Clostridia bacterium
AGGACATTTTTGCGAAGCCGTCAATATAGCAAGGCACGCGATAGCGTGAGGGGGCGAAGCCCAAAGGCTTGCTTTGCAAGACTTCTTTGCGTATATTATACCATATAACAGCGGTTAAAAAAATGACCGTGATTTTGAAATAAAAAAATGCTCTTACAGACTTTAAAGCCTGTAAGAGCATTTTTTGGTAGCGGTAAGTGGATTTGAACCACTGACACTGCGGGTATGAACCGCATGCTCTAGCCAACTGAGCTATACCGCCATAGCAACAAATAACATTATACACGCAATTTCCATATTTGTCAAGTATTTTTTTTATATTTTTTCATACTTAAAATACAGTCTCAGATTTTACATCAATTTCTCACGTAAGCTATCAATATGCCGCTATGCTCATTCGACTAATACAGGCTTGGTATACGGATAATTATTTTCATCCCATACATAAACAATTATATCCATATTTTCCATTCCTTCCGGAATTACAAAATCAGCAGTTCTGTTATTTATTTGAGGCCTGATAATACTTTTCAGTTCATTATTCTCTTTTATAGCCGCAAATAACAAGACATCATTTACTTCTGCTTCTATACCCAGATTAATATTTATCCTTACATATTCTCCATCACGTTCAGCGCTCACAAAATCCGGTAGGGGAGTCGGTGTTATTACCGGACTAATACTTTCCTCAGGAAGTGGCGGCACACTCGGTATAAGCTCTGAAATCTCAACTAAGCATTCCGCTCTGATTGTTCCGCATATTGCCGTGATTTTCACTGTTCCGGAGGCTTTCGCTGTAACTAAGCCATTCTCTACCGTAGCAGCTTCTGTATTACTTGAAACCCACAGAACCTCATCCGTAGTATTTTCAGGATATGGTAATGCTGTTAGAATAAATGAGTCTCCTTTATTCATATTTAATGATGAATAATTTATACTTATATCCCGCGCATGTATCAAAAGCGCTTCATGCGCGTCAAGCAATCCCGCTGTTTTTATCTTACCCTCTAACCCAGCCGTATACCTTGCGCTGCTTTCCAGCTTATTTATTATTTCCTCCGGCTTCATATCCCCATACTTCGCCTTCAAAAGCGCCGCCGCTCCTGCCACCATAGGACACGCCATTGACGTTCCGCTCATTCCGGCATATAAATTAGAAGCTCTATTATATGTACTTACAATATTAGCTCCGGGCGCGGCAATGTCAACGCTTTTCACTCCATAATTTGACGCTTTATGTTTTCCGTCTTTATAACCTAAATCTACCAAATAATCACTATTATCCGTAGCCGCTACAGCAATAACATTACTACTGTCATATGAGGCCGGATAAACCGGTCTTGCATCATTATCTGAATCCTCATTACCGGCCGCCGCAATAAATACAGAATCTATACATTCCTTTATTATCTCAAGTACTCTGGCCTCACCTGTTCCGCTGTAGCTGTTATTAACAATAGGAAAACCCATTTTTTCAACATATTTTACCGCCTGATATAAATATTCAGATTTTATTACTCCATCAGAATCAACTACTTTAATCGGAACAATTTTAGCGTTTCGCGCGAGAGACGCAACTCCTATACCGTTGTTTGTTGACGCGCTTATAATACCCGCAACATGCGTTCCATGTCCCACAGCATCTGACACATCATTACTGCCGGTACACGCATTCCAGCCGTGCACATCATCAACATAGCCATTATTATCATCATCAATACCATTATTGGGAATTTCTCCGGTATTTGTCCATATATTATCCCTTAAATCAGGATGATTTATCATAACTCCTGAGTCAAGAACAGCCACAGCTATATTACTACAGTCTATATCCATCTCCCACACTGACATAGCATTTATCTTGTCAAGCGCGTACTGGTTTCCTGACTTATAATATGTATCATTTGGTGTGTCTGAAAGATGATAAATATAATTTGGTTCCGCGTATGCCACATCAGGCAGTTCATTCAGTTTATCTATTGTTTTAAGAACATTTTCCTCTCCCGGTTCTGAAAGCGTAAGTCTGAGTACCTGCTCTTCCGCGGATAAACTAAAAAAAGAAATATCTCCTGCTGTATCTCCGCTAAGCTTCTTAACAGAAGATATTCCTAATTCCTCAAGGCTCGGATTTAACGAGTAAAAATTTATACGGGAAGCTGCCGGCTTCATTACCACTATGACCGATTCATCATCAAATTCACCTGTATCATTTTCAGCAAAACCACATATACCGCCAATACACAGAATTAATAAATATAAAAATGCCGAAATAATACATTTTTTCACAAAATATCAACTCCTTTAAATGCGTTTTAACATTTCTTTTTTATTATATCATATTTATATACATCGCACAACATTTTTTTGTAATTCATCTGTAATAATGCACTCATTTTACCCAAAATCAAAAACAGCGCAATCTCTATACTTTGCGCTGTTTTTTCCATCACATATATTTAAAAGGTCTTATTTTTTAAACGCAAACACTTTCATGAACACAAATGTAACAGGTACCCCTATTACCGCAGCCACGGTATATGCCAATACGCTCGGTCCATTAATAAAACTGTCAAATAAATACACAATAACAGTTTGTATAATAAAATTAGGTATATACGATATAAAAAATTTTATAAACTTCATAAAACTCAGCTTTTCCTTAAATGTAAGATAGCTGTTGAGCAAATAGGACACAATATTTGAAGTTATATATCCTGGGAAAAACGCTATTGTCGTATTTGATATAAAAATTGAATATGCAGTAGAAAAAATCACATTACTTAGTGTGTTTATTCCACCTACAAATAAAAAAGCTAAAAATTCTCTTGAAAAAAATATTTTCAGCTTTGACGGGCTGTATTCGTTCCATTTTATCAGTTCTGTCCCTCGTATTATTTTCGCATCCTCCGCAAGCGCGGCCAAAGGCTCATCTGACAATGAATCCGAATAAAACTCATTACACAACGCATCTGGAAATTCCGCATAAAGACGTTTTACCTTTTCTTCTCCCCAGCAATTCTCCCCTGTATAAAGTCCTGTTTGCTTATCTACTCTTGACGCTATAAGATTTTTTATTCCTAGTCTTTCACATATTGGTTTAAGCAAAAATTCAGGAGACGCTGAAATAATCAAATCATCTTCTTTTTGTCTGTCTATATACCATTTCTTTATCTTATATTCATGTTTATCCCAAAAATCTGCCAAGGCCGCGTCAATATCAGAAACATAGCATAAAAAACGATACATTTTTTCCTTGAACTGAGTTTTTGTTTTGACTCCAAGAATATACAGAAAAAAAGTCCACAGCATTACAGGCACGCTCAAAAGTATTTTAGGATACTTTTTTAAACAATAAAAGTAAAAATCCTTTGTGCTGTCACTATCATAAATCGTTTCATCAAAATCATAAATATTCAACACACATTCCTCCTATTTCAAAAGAACTACCGCATCTGCGGATATACCCTCTCCTCTGCCTTCAAAGCCGAGCTTTTCAGTTGTGGTAGCCTTGACATTGACAGCATTGACGTCAATATTCAAATCCTGAGCGATATTTTTACACATCTGCTCAATATACGGAGACAATTTAGGCTTCTGCGCTACAATTGTAACATCGGCGTTTCCTACTGTATATCCTCTTTCAGAAGCCATACGTACCACCTCGCGAAGCAATACGCGGCTGTCGGCTCCTTTATATTTCACATCAGAATCCGGAAAATGTTTGCCAATATCACCTAAAGCGGCGGCCCCCAAAATCGCGTCTGACAACGCGTGCAAAGCCACATCCGCGTCGCTGTGGCCCAATAATCCCTTGTCATACGGTATTTTTACGCCGCATATTATACATTCCCTGCCGGCAACAAGTCTGTGCACATCATATCCATGTCCTATTCTCATACTATATACCTCGCTTTTCTAAAACTCTTTCAGCTATAAACATGTCATCAGGAGTTGTAAGCTTAATATTATCATAGCGGCCACCGCTTATCTTTACACGCAAGCCGTAATGCTCCGCTATCATGCAGTCGTCTGTCGCTTCAAAACCATCTTGTTCCGCTTTCTCATGTAAAGCAAAAATTTCATCACGATAAAATGCTTGTGGAGTCTGTATAAGATATGTATTTTCACGGTCAATAGTACCTGAAATAAATCCGCCCAAAACGCTTTTTAATGTATCCTTGCATTTTACCCCCACAGCAGATGCACCATATTTTATACAATCGTCTATTGAATTATTTATTTCATCATCTGTTACCAAGGCCCGCGCGCCGTCGTGTATAATAACTATATTCCCGTCAGCATTCACAAGTCCGTTCATAACAGATTTCTGACGTGTTACTCCGCCTTCAACAACACACTTGACCTTTTTAAAGCCATATTTTTGAACAATCACCGTACATTCATCTATATCATTCTTACCTGTTACAATAACTATATTATCTATTCTGCTGTTCTTTTCAAAAGCCAAAATAGTATAGTAAATCATTTCTATATTTATAATTGGAAGAAACACCTTATTCTTTTCCGCTCCCATTCTTGTGCCTTTTCCGCCTGCAACAATTACTGCTGTAATTTTCATAACCCCTCCGTATGTATAATTAAATTTTTTAATGATACAACAAAAGCGGCAAAGCCGCTTTTAATTTCAAACAAGTGATTCCACTGTGTCATTCATAATACTTTCAATATCGCTTATATCTGCCACTTCTGATAATACAAGCTCGCTCACTACAATCTGTTTGGCAGAGCATAGTGTTTTTCGTTCACTCGTAGAAAGACCTTTTAATTTTTCACGATACATAAGCTCTTTTAATACCGCGAGAACCTGATAAATATCTCCCGATTTTATTTTTATAAGATTATCCCGCTGACGTTTATTCCAGTTTGCATCATCCTCAACATCAGCATCACGAAAGCACTGAAGCACCTTCTTTGCTTCCTGTCTGTCTATAACAGGGCGTATGCCTATATTATCGCTGCTTTCAATCGGTATATTTGTCACCATATTGCCAATAACAAATCTGACAACATAATATTGACGCTTTTTGCCGACAATTTCCATTTCCTTGATTTCATCTATTGTACCTGCACCATGTAACGGATGCACTACCTTATCGCCGACGTCATACATCTTTCTCCCGCCTTTCTAAAAAGAAACTACTTATTTTGTATATTATACCACATTTTTATTAGAAAGTCAAATTTTGTTATTGTATCATAATAACAAAAAAAAATCAAGAGCTTTTTATGCTATTTTTTGCCGCAAATTGTATAATTAAATTCAACAAATGAATAATGTATTTTATAATCACTTATTATTTATTGTATAAGAAAATCAGGCGGCAACTCATATTACCGCCTGATATATCAATTTTCAATCTGCTTTGCGACAAGACTTTCTCCGCAATACAGCTCCCGCAGCTTCGGCTTCTCAATTTTACCGGTAGGATTTCTAGGCACCTGCGCAAAAATAATTTTATGAGGTCTCTTATATCTGGGTAAATCATGACAAAATTCATTTATTTCATCTTCCGCGCATTTACACTCCGCTTTAAGCTCTATGACCGCTGCGGCAATCTCACCCAGTCTTACGTCCGGAAGCCCTATAACAGCGACATCCTTTATTGATTCATGCTTTCTCAAAAAGTCCTCAATCTGTACTGGATAGATGTTCTCTCCGCCTGAAATAATAACATCCTTGGCACGGTCTACAAGATATATAAAACCATCCTCATCTTCTTTGGCAACATCTCCGGTAAGCAGCCATCCGTTCTTTAACACTTCATCCGTTGCTTTCTTATCATTGTAATAGCGCAGCATGACGCCGGGACCTTTCACACATAACTCTCCCACCTCGCCGCGGCTTACAGCTTTTCCGTCTTTATCAATAATTTTAACCTCCCAGCCATAACCTGCTTTTCCAATCGCGCCAACCTTATGTATATTTTCGACACCAAGATGCACACAGCCGGGACCTATTGATTCACTAAGACCGTAATTCGTGTCATAATCATGCTCAGGGAAACAGTCCTTCCATCTTTTTATAAGACTCGGCGGCACTGGCTGTGCTCCTATATGCATAAGCCGCCATTGGCTCAGCTTATACTTTTCCAACTTAACCTCCCCGCGCTCTACAGCGTCAAGAATATCCTGCGCCCACGGAACAAGCAGCCATACTATTGTACATTCCTCTTCTGATACAGCCCGTAAAATCCACTCAGGCTTAATTCCCTTCAGAAGCACTGCTCGGCTTCCTGAAATAAGACTGCCGAACCAATGCATTTTTGCTCCTGTATGATAAAGAGGAGGTATACACAAAAACACATCCTCATGTGTTTGCCCGTGGTGCTTTTGTTCAACCTTGGCGCTGTGCGTAAGGCTTTTATGAGCATGCAGAATTGCTTTAGGAAATCCGGTTGTTCCGGACGAAAAATATATAGCCGCGTAGTCCTCGTCCGTTATGCTGACATCCGGTTTCTTTGAACTCATAAATTTAACAAGACTGTCATAGCTTTCGGCAAAAGTAGGACATGTCTGACCCACATAAAATGTCTGCTTTACATCTGGAATTTTATCACAAATTTCCTCAATACGTCCTATAAATTCAGGCCCGAAAACAAGAGCATTCGCTTCTGCCAGCTCAAGACAGTACTTTATTTCTTCGGCTGTATATCTATAATTCAGCGGTACTGCAATTACCCCCGCCTTTAACGTTCCAAAGTATACAGGAAGCCACTCCAGACAATTCATCAGAAGTATAGCGACCTTATCACCTTTTTTTATCCCGCGGCTAAGTAAAAGATTAGCAAAACGATTAGCCTTTTTATCAAATTCTTCCCATGTGATTTCCGTACGTCCTGCCTCCATAGGATTTGCTTCTATAAGAGCATATTCTTTCCATGTAACTTTAGAATGCTCCATAACCTTTGGGTTAATTTCCACAAGACTTATTTCGTCACTATATAATTCCGCGTTTCTTTCCAGCAGTTCAGTAATTGGCATTTGTTATTATCTCCTTATGTATCAGTCTTCTTCCGGCGCGGCGGCAAAAACATTTTCAAGAAATTTTTTATCGTATTTTTTTGTAAACAACGATATAAGCGGTACAACCGCAATTGAAACCACCATAGCGGCGACTCCCATCTCCGGAGCCTTTGCAGACGCGGCCTTAAAAGCTGACGCAAATGTCATGCCGTCTGTACCTAATGCTGTTAAGATAAGCACTGTTGTTGTAACAGCGACAGTAAGGAATCCGCAAATCATACCGGCCCACGCGCCGGCTTTCGTTGTTTTACGCGAGTAAATCCCCCATATATATGGGCCTATAAAGCACCCTGAAACTATTCCCCAGCTAAAGGACATAATATTTACTATAATAGTTATATTTACAGTCGCAAATATGTATGATAATGCTACAAACAACAGACACAGAGCCCTCGTTAGTATCATTTGATTTTTGCCCGTGTAATTCTTTTTCACTGCCGGCACAAGGTCAACTGATATAGCGGACGAAGATGAAAGAACAATTGATGAAAGAGTTGACATTGAAGCTGACAAAAGAAGTATAAGTATTACCGCAAGAATTATTGTTGTAATAATATTAGGGTCTCCCAGAGCCGTAAGAAGTGTATTTGGAATAACCGCGTCCACACCGCCGTCCGGAAGCTTATTCCCAAGCACCAGTCTTGACAGAGAGCCTATAAAATACGCTCCGCAGCCTATAATAAGAGCAAACACAGTAGAAATCAATGTCGCTCTCGGTATTGATTTTATATCTTTAATCGCGTAATATTTGCTTACCAT
>CAJUFV010000020.1 GCA_910585795.1 uncultured Clostridia bacterium
GCGATTTTAGAAACGGAAGAACCTTTGAGCATGAAGGCAATGTATATCAGATTGTTGAATTTCAGCACGTTAAGCCGGGTAAGGGAGCGGCGTTTGTAAGAACAAAGCTTAAGAATATTATCAGCGGCGGTGTTGTTGAAAAGACATTTAGACCGACAGAAAAGTTTGAAGAGGCTCATATTGACAGAAAGGATATGGCTTATTCTTACGGTGATGATGATTTTTATCATTTCATGGATAATGAAACATATGATATGATTGATATTGCCAAATCAGAAATTGAAGACGCAATGAAATTTGTAAAGGAAAATGATGTATGTAAAGTAATGTCATACAAGGGTAATGTATTTGGTGTTGAGCCGCCTACCTTTGTTGAGTTACAGGTTACAGAAACAGAACCGGGTTTTGCGGGTAATACTTCAACGAATGCGACAAAACCCGCAACTCTTGAAACCGGTGCAATAATTCAGGTACCTCTGTTTGTTGATGTAAATGAGATGATTAGGGTAGATACTCGTACAGGCGAATATATGGAGCGTGTTAAGTAATAAACCGCAGAGAGGATAATAGTATGGAAGATATGATTAAAAAAGTTTCCTACCTTAAAGGCTATGCGGATGGTCTTGATATTAATCCTAAGAGTGATGAAGGAAAGCTTATAATAAAGCTGCTTGATGTGATTGGCGAAATGGCGGATGCTATTAAAGACCTCACTGAAAGGCTTGAGGATTTGGAAGAGACTACGAATGAGCTTGACGAATGTGTCTATACGATGGCAGATGATTTATATGATGACATATCATCTGAAGAATATGGTTACGACGAAGATAAGGATGACTTCCTTGATGATTATGATGATTGCGGGGGAGATGGAGACGACTATTTTGAAATTCAATGCCCAAGCTGCGGTGAGGATGTTATGATTGATTTTGATATGATTGATGATGATAACGCGATTGTATGTCCGAACTGTCATGAGGAAATTGAGCTTGAGTTTGACTGTAAAGCGGATGAAGCGGAGCAGAATGATTAATGAATTTATATAAAAAAGGGACTTAACAGTCCCTTTTTTATGAAAGGAAAAAAATGACGGGTTTATATATTCACATACCATTTTGCAGACAGAAATGTCGTTATTGTGATTTTATATCATTTACAGGATGCGAGGACAAGGCGGACATCTATCTTGACGCGCTGAGTCGTGAATCGGAAATGTATAAAGGTGAAAAAATTGACACAATATTTGTCGGCGGCGGAACTCCGTCAAATCTTGATGACAGGCAGATAAGGCGTGTGACAGAGTTGTGTTTTGATGTATTTGATGTGGCTGCGGATTATGAATTCACAATGGAGGCAAATCCGGGAACGCTGAATGATAGAAAAATAACAGCAATGCTTGAGGGAGGTGTAAACCGTATAAGTGTTGGGGTACAGTCGTTTAATGATTTGGAATTAAAGACCATAGGACGCATACACAGTGCTGAAGTAGCATATAATACAATTTGGAATTTGAAAAATATGGGTTTTTCAAATATAAGCATTGATATTATGACTGCATTACCTAATCAGACATACGAAACACTTAAAAATACTCTGGATGTGGCAGTTTCCCTGCCTGTGAAGCATATTTCCGCGTATAGCCTTATTATAGAAGATAATACGCCGCTTGGGCGTGAATATGAGAATGGAATGTTAAAATTGCCTGATGATGATGAAGACAGGGCAATGTATGAATATACAGTGAACGTCCTTCGAGAACACGGATTAAAGCAGTATGAAATTTCGAATTTTGCTAAAATGGGTTTTGAATGCCGTCATAATATAAAATACTGGACAGCAGAACAATATATAGGCCTTGGTGTTGCCGCGCATTCATATACGAACAATATAAGGTTTTACAATACTTCTGACCTGAATAAATATATTGATGGAAAGTATAAAAGAGAATCGATAAAGCTTACAGATAGTGACAAAGTATCAGAGTTTATTATCACTGGGCTGCGGATGAATAAGGGAATAAGTGAATTGGAATTTCGAAGACGTTTCGGCGCTGATATAAAGGATATATATGGAAAGGCAATAGAAAAATTCATAAAGCTGAGTTTGCTTAAGTATGAAAATGGAAGATATTTCTTGACTATTAAAGGAATAAATCTGTCTAATTCTATTTTATGTGAATTTGTGTAAATTTATATAATTTTATTTTTAAAGGAAAAATTATATCTGATTTTA
>CAJUFV010000021.1 GCA_910585795.1 uncultured Clostridia bacterium
GAAGTTGAAACGGAAGTAAAGAACGAAACAGAGGTATCGGAAGAATATAATGTAACGGAACCGGATAATGAGCTTATAGATGATGTTGATGTGACGGAGCCTGAACCAGAGAATACTAAAGACACGGAAGGTAAACTTCAGAGAAGTAAATTGCTGGCAGAAAAGCGGGAGAATGAAAAGAAAAGAGCAGAAATTAATTCGGCTCGCGAAAACAAGCTGATGAGTTGGGAGCAGTTAAAAAGTGCGCATCACGAAAAACGTATTGTATACAGCCGTGTTATAGCTATTGAAGCTATGAACGATATGGTGAATGTTGCTGTAGTGATGCTTGGAGGATTTCGAGTAGTTATACCGTGTTCAGAAATGTATGTAAATGACCCGTTGGACAATAAGACTATTACTACGGCAACTGAGCGCTTAAAGAGGGAAAAACAAATGCTTCAAAAACTATTAGGAGCTGAAATACCGTTTATTATTACAGGCATAAACGGTATGCCAAGTATTAAGGATAAAGGAGGATACGCGGTAGTTGCATCCCGCAAGAAGGCTATTGAAAAGATAGCGGCACGAAATTATAATATCCGCAGAAATACAGGTGAAGGATTGATTAAAGAAGGCGATATAGTTGAGGCAACTATTGTTTCTGTCGGTTCGCATGCGGTATTTATTAATGTTGCCGGATTTGACGTGTCGCTGCCAGTCTTTAGGCTGACTCACCGTTATATCAGTGATTGTAAGAATAATTATAATGTGGGTGATACGGTTAATGTAAGTATCAGTGCAATTGAATATGATGAAAAAGGTCACGCAATATCTATTGAAGTATCAGGTAAGGCGGCAGAAGTGCCTGATTTCTTGAGCCGAATACATAATCTAAGCTCAGGTACTCGGTGTATGGGACGTATAACATCTATCCGCTCTTCTAAGAGAAATCCGGAAAAGACAGTAATATTGCTATATTTAGAGGATTTTGACCTGCCAGCCATTGCTATGTATACGCAAATAGACACGATTGTTAAACCTTTGCAGACAGGGGATACAGTTGTGTTTTCGGTGTTTGATACGAAGGATAATGGATATGTTACAGGTTCTATTATCCAAAGAACATAACGGCGGAATTATTAAGACAGCGGCTTATGGATAATAAAGCCGCTGTCAGGAAGGAGAATAGGTTATGACATACTATATACCGGAAAACTTTATCGAAGGCGGCAAAATGTTTGGCGGGATTTTGAAAACACGTAATTTTGTAGAGGCTGTAATTTTATCTTTGATAGTAGGAATGCCATTATGGATAATTCCATATTCGTCTTTGTTTGTTAAATTAACCGTGATTATATCAGTTATAGTACCCATTTTTCTTGTTGCCGTATCAGGTATTAACGGAGGTTCATTACTGGAATTTTTAAAGCAATATCATAGATGGAAAAATACCAAAAGGATTATTATCTACAATAATAAGGCGCATCCAAGAGCATTAAGACCTGCTGATATTGTATTGGCACAAGAATTGCCTAAAGATAAAATTGTGGATGCGTTTGATAACTGGAAAGAAAACAGGAAGACCAAAAATGCACAAATTTCGTTTGTGGAGGGAGAAGATTTTATTTTTTTAGATGATGAAGCAGAAAATAGCAGCTTTATCAATACAGAAAAAAGATTACTGGGTATTGATAATGATAGGGCTAAGATAAAGACAGGTAAAAAACGCAAGCGAAAAAAAGACCGCCTGTTGCTTCAGGAAAAAAATATTCAGCTTGATATTGTAGATGATGAAGATATTGCGAACCTTGCGCCTAACGATATGCCTGATATTATAATAAGTGAGGAGGATATCGCAGATGTTGGAGAAGAAAGCAAATGAAGATAGCAAAACTGCTGTGACGGCTGAGTCGGAGATTAAGATTAATGAGAATGAAATAAATAGCAGGAAAAATACTAAAAAATTACTTAAAATTCAAAGTACACAAGCTTTTTTGCCTGTACGAGACATAAAAGACGGCGTAATTATAACAAAAGATAGGCGGTATGCAAAGATAATAGAAATTTCACCTATAAATTTTCTTCTTCGCTCTCAGGAAGAACAGTCAGGCATTATTCAGGCATTTGCCGCTGTCTTAAAGGTATTGCCGGTAAGAACTCAATTCAAGGTGATTTCAAGAACGTCTAATGTTTCGCATTATATTGATAAAATTCGTGACAATATGGAGCGTGAGGAAAATGAGAATTGTAAAAAGCTGCAACAGGAACAGATTGATTTAATATCTACAGTGGGAGCGAAAGAAGGTGTTTCAAGACGTTTCTTTATTATTTTTCAATATGA
>CAJUFV010000022.1 GCA_910585795.1 uncultured Clostridia bacterium
TGTAGTGTGCCTGTATCTTCAAGTATCATTTTAACACAAAATTTGGAATGCTGCTCTACTGTTTTGGTTTCATAACCTTTTGTGCCTTGTAGCGCAGCGGAAAGGAATGGTCATAACTATGGACATACAGTATGAAAAAAAAATTGGATATAAAATCCGCGCAATACGAGAAAAAACAAAAATGACACAAGAGGAATTGTCTGCCAGACTACAGGTACGGGGCTGTGATATAACACGCAGCGCAATAGCAAAAATCGAAGTAGGACAGCGCCATATTTATCCAGATGAAATCAGACACATAAAAGAGATATTATGTGTAAATTATGAGGATTTATTTAATGTATAAAAGGTCAGCTAAAAAAGCTGACCTTTTATACATCTACTCTGTTACGTTTTCCGCCCATTATAAATGTTTCTATATTTTTATATACTTCATTCATACACCGTCTGCGCGCCTCATATGCTCCCCATGCCATATGAGGAGTCAAAATCACATTTTTTCTATGTAATATTCTATTATACGGACTGTCCGATGTCATAGGCTCAGACGAATATACATCAATTCCAAGGCCGCCTATTTTTCCGCTTTCCACTCCAGACACAAGAGCCTCTTCATCAGCAACCGCGCCGCGTGATACATTAATAAATACAACTCCGTCCTTCATCATATTAATACGCTTTTCATCTATCATATTCTTTGTTTCAGCAGTGAGCGGCACATGTACAGAAATTATATCAGAACGGCGGCAAAGCTCGTCTAAATCAACCATATTACCATACTCTTTTAATCTTTTATGAGGATTAATAAGCAGCAAAGCGCCCATGGCTGACGCAACACGTCCGACCTGACTTCCAATATTGCCGTAACCAATTATTCCCCATGTTTTTCCGGCAAGCTCATTAAAATACGGCTTTAAATGATTTTGCACGCCACCTTCTGTGTAGCTTCCGTCCTTTACATAGTCATTAAATTCCGACAAATGAGTCATAAGTGACAAAACCATTGACACAGTAATCTGGGATACAGACGCTGTCGAATATCCGCACACATTGCACACCGCAATTTCATTACGCCAGCAGTAATTAATATCTATATTGTCATATCCAGTTGCCGTAACACAAATAAGCTTGAGCTTGTCTGCTAACGCAAGATTACTCTCATTCAGTCTTATTTTATTAACAACGATAACAGAGGCGTCTTTTATTCTTTCCTCTAATTGAGCGGATGACGTTGATGAATAAATCTTCACCTTTCCCAGCTTATCAAACATGGAAAAATCCATATCATCTCCAAGTGTATTTGCGTCCAGTATTACTATCTGCACAATCACTCCCCCTTATAAAGCAATTCACTAAGCTTAAGCCATACATCAGGATAAAGCTTTTTCAGATTAATCGGAGCAAAGTCACGGTTAATAAAACCGTGTCCTGTTTTACCCGTTGTCATGAGCTTCATTTCAGGCAGCTTATACACCTCATATTCAAACTCACAGCGCGCAACTGTCAGCTTTGTAAGCCTGCATTGGACAAGAACCTCATCCTCATATCGTAAACCGTAATAATACCTTGCTCCTGTTTCCGTAAGCGGAAGTAATATGCCCATCTTTTCCATGTCAGTATAACTCATACCACTTTTTTTTATAAAATCGGTACGTGCCGCCTCAAACCACGGATAATATCTCGAATGATGCACAATACCCATCATATCCGTTTCGGCATATCTCACTGTAAGGTATGTTTCACTCATATATGACATTCTGTATTCCTCCATATTCCATCCATTTCAACACAGACAACAAGCAGGCATCGCATAGCCTGCTTATTTTCCTTTATTTGAGCTTTTCTGTCCCCGAATATACCAGGCCGCGCTTCGCGTCCATTGTAATTGTTGTTCCGCTCTTTAATATCTTTGTAGCTCCCGGAGCAGCCACGATTACAGGAATATCAAGAGCGGCGGCAAGTATACTAGCATTATTTGCCTCTCCTGTCTCCTCAGAAATAATTCCGGATGCTTTTCTTAACATGGAAATCATCTCCGCTGTGATATTATTTGTTACAACAATATCACCGTCACTGAAATTCTTCCGCAAATCCTCGCAGCTTGTAGCAACACATACATTAGCCGTAGTACTTATTGTGTCAAGTCCTTTTCCGCTCACAAGAATATTGCCGACAAGATGTACCTTCATAATATTTGTCGTTCCCGCAACACCCATGGGAGCTCCACCGGTTATTACAACAAGGTCGCCATCCTGAATTAGTCCTGTTTTCTGCGCGCATTCCACCGCATGGTCAAAAAGCTCGTCTGTATTGCTTCTCGCCTCACTCATAATAGGAATAACACCCCATGAAAGATTCAACTGACGGCGCGCTTTTACGCTCAGTGTCGGCGCTATAATAGGACAGGACGGTCTAAACCTTGAAAGCTGCATAGCAGTTCCTCCTGAATATGTCAAAGCGATAACCGCAGAAGCGCATAAATCATGCGCAGTCGTACATGTGGCATGACTGATAGCGTTAGTCACATCCATACGCGAATCAAAATTCATTCTATCCAGACGTTTTACATAATCAATATCATTTTCCGTTCTTTCCGCGATTGAAGCCATTGTCCTGACAGTCTCAACTGGATATTTTCCTATAGCCGTTTCACCTGAAAGCATAATAGCGCTCGTTCCGTCATAAATAGCGTTTGCAACGTCTGTTGTCTCCGCTCTTGTAGGACGCGGATTTCTTATCATCGAATCAAGCATCTGAGTTGCCGTAATAACCACTTTGCCGGCGCGGTAGGTTTTTTTAATAAGACGTTTCTGTATAACAGGTAAATCCTGCATATCAATTTCAACACCCATATCTCCTCTAGCAACCATTATTCCATGCGATTCTCTTATAATATCATCAATATTATTTACACCCTCTGCATTCTCAATTTTTGAAATTACATGAATCCCTCTTCCACCGTGGCTTTGCAGAACACCCTTTATTTCCTTTACGTCAGAGGCAGTTCTTACAAACGAAGCCGCTATAAAATCAACATCATTTTCTATACCAAAAATAATATCATCAATATCCTTCTGACTCATATAAGGCATTGAAAGAGAAACATTGGGAATATTAACTCCCTTCTTGTTTGACACAACTCCGCCGTTCTTTACCTGACACAGTATTCTGGTATTTTTAACACTTAATACCTCCATCTCAATAAGACCATCATCAATAAGTATTCTGTTTCCGACTTTTATATCTTTAGGCAAATCCTTATACGTTATTGATACCTGAGTTTCATCACCCTCCACATCATCTGTACAGAGAGTAAATTTCTGACCTTCTTTCAGCTCAGCCTTACCATTTTTAAATTCCTTAACTCTTACCTCAGGTCCTTTTGTATCAAGCAGTATTGCAACCGGAGCATCCAGCTCTTCTCTCACCTTCTTTATGCGGTTTATTCTTTCAAGAGCTTCCTCATATGTTCCGTGTGAAAAATTCAGACGCGCCACATCCATTCCGCCCAGCATAAGGTCTCTCAGCACATCTTCACTGTCTGTTGCCGGTCCCATTGTACATATAATTTTTGTTCGTCTCATAGAGTTCCTCCATTAATATTATTGTTATATAAATCAAAGCTTCTTTCAGTTCTGTTAGATATATAAGAAAACTTTTTAAACAGAAAAATATTTCCCATAATTCATGCCAACTCATATCAGATAAAAAAGGTGTTCATATGAACACCCTTCAAAAGCTGACGACTTTGCCGACAGCCTGTCTGTTAATTATACTGAGAGCTTCTTTGCTAAATCAACCAGCATTTGAGGCAGTTCCTTCTTCATTGCGAGTCCCTCCTCAATATCAACGTCAGTAATCATATGGTCTCTCATACATACAATTCTATTCTGCTTACCCTGAAGAAGCAGCTCTACTGCCATACCGCCCATTTCACTTGCAACAACTCTGTCTCGGACTGTAGGACTGCCGCCTCTCTGAACATGACCTAAAATAGTTGCTCTTGACTCAATACCTGTCTTTTCTTCAATTTCCTTAGCCATTTCAATAACTCCGCCTACACCCTCGGCCACAATAATAATAGAATGCTTTCTTCCTCTTGATTTACTCTCAAGTATTGGACGAAGTACATCCTCATCAAAATTCCACTCTCTTTCAGGTACAAGAATAACCTCCGCGCCGCAGGCGATACCAGCCTGAATAGCAATATAACCTGCCGCTCTTCCCATAACCTCGATTATAGAACATCTTTCATGACTCTGCGCAGTATCTCTAATCTTATCGACTGCATCCTTAACGGTGTTAAGACATGTATCATAACCAACAGTATACTCACTGCAGTTAATATCATTGTCAATTGTGCCGGGCATAGCTATTGTAGGAAGACCCGCGGCGCACAAATCCTTTGCTCCTCTGAAGGAACCGTCTCCTCCTATAACAATAAGTCCGTCCAGACCAAACACTTTAGCAATCTGAACAGCCTTTTCCACGCCTTCTTTTTCCTTAAATTCAAGACAGCGCGCTGTTTGAAGAATTGTTCCGCCTCTCTGGAGTATCTCAGAAACAGACCTTGCATTCATCTCAACAAGCTCACCGTTAATAAGTCCGTTATAGCCTCTTCTTACGCCAAACACCTTAAGTCCGTAATACGAGCCGACTCTGACAACCGCGCGGATTGCCGCATTCATTCCCGGCGCGTCGCCTCCGCTTGTCAGTACACCTATTGTTCTCACATTATTATTTTCCATCGTTTCAAATCCTCCCACAAAGCTTAAAATAGTTCATTTTCAATCATTAAATCCTGAGCCGTCTCCAGTTCGGTTGACGGAACAAGCACCTCATAACAGTTCCCTCTGTCCGCATCACTGCTAATGGAACGTCTTAATCTTGAAATAACATCATTCTCCTTAAGCACTTCAACAAGCTTTTCAGATGTCTGAATAGACTGTGATATATAAACTACTGTCCACATAATTAACCTCCTGCCGCATAAGCCGCGATAATATTATCTCTCATCCGACAAAAGCTTGCCGTGTTTAGTATATATTTCAGCAGCGCCGTTTATTTTTATTGCCGTTGTCATCTCCGTAAACTGAGCGAGAAACACCTCTCCCTTATCAAGCTTTTCTGTATGATGAAATCTGGTATCTTTTCCGCTTGTCAGTCCTATAATATTTACGCCGTCCTCCAGCGCCTTTACAACGATATAATCTTCCATAGCTATCTGTACTAACTCCCTTCACAAACCAAGGCTGAAAAAATTTCATAATCTGCATTTTGTGATTATGTGTCTGCACAGCCAACTCATAAAAGCGACGCCTCAGACAATTTATTCATACTTTTACCTCGTCTAATCTCCAAATATTACATATATTATATAATATAGCATTTTTACAAATTTTGCAAGAGTAAATACATTAAAAAATATACATACTCCGTCACGCGTTTTGGTTATTTTTACTATTTTATTCTTACATTTTTCTCACCGAATATACTTTTCAAATCATCAACCGCTCCCTGTGTGCCGTTAAACCATAATCGTCTAGGCACAACAGTCATTTTTCTTGTATCCGCAAAAAATAATCTTACCTCCATATTCCCCTGATACGGCGACAGGGCTTCCTCAACAGCTTTTAAGACATCATCATCTCTTGTGTCAAGCTGTATATAAAGTCTTTGAGGCTGCTTCTTTGATATTAAAGCCTCGTCAATTGTAACTGCCGACTGCATAAGAATTTTCGGTTCCTCATCCTCCCGTATTGAAAGTCGCGCGGAAATAGCTACAAGATTATCCTCCTGCAAAAGCGAGGAATATTCATTCAGCACCTTCGGGAATACAATACACTCAACAGAGCCGTATGTATCCTCTAACGTTAAAAATGCCATCTGCGCATTGCTTGAACGCGTTGTTTTATTTTTTCTCGACGCTATAGCCGCGCATATCAAAAGCGAGTCTCCATCCTTTAACCCGCCTTCAGCGGCATGGTAATTACCTTCATCGTCACGATGAACGCTTGACAAAATATCGCTTATATTATATTTTGTAAGTTTTTTTATTTTATCCGTATATTCCTCCATCGGATGACCGGAAAAATAAAGTCCTGTGGATTGTTTTTCCATTTTTAACATTGTTTTTTTATCCAGCTCAGGAATATCAGGAAATTCCATTTCTGTCTGCGCATCTGCGCTGTCAAATAATGACATTTGCCCTGCCACATTGTCACGCGCGGCACGCGCTGTTCCTTCCAGTACCTTTTCATATACAGAAAGAAGCTGTGAGCGTTTTATTCCCATAGAATCAAACGCACCGCATGAAATAAGTCCCTCAAGCGCGCGTTTATTCATATCTCTGCCGGCCATACGCTCAATAAAATCAGAAAAACTCCTAAATTCCCCGTTGCTGTCACGCTCATTAACCAGATTGATTATCATTGCGCGTCCCACATTCTTAACCGCGGACAGTCCGAAACGTATACTTTTATTTTCAACAGTAAATGTATCCTCACTTTTATTGACATCTGGAGGAAGACGGTCAATCCCCATACCCTTACAGTTGGCAATATAATGATTTATCTTATCCAGATCATCAATGCTTGATATAAGCGAAGCCATATATTCAACAGGATAAAATGTTTTAAGATACGCTGTCTGATACGCGACAACCGCATATGCCGCCGCATGCGATTTATTAAACGCATAATTCGCGAAATCATTAATCTCATCAAAGATAGAAACTGCCGTGTCTTCATCAATGCCGTTATTAATACATCCCGGTATTTCTCCGTCCTCGCTTCCGTAAATAAAGTTTCTGCGCTCAATAAGCATCTGGTCAGCCTTTTTCTTGCTGATAACTCTTCTCATGGAATCAGCTTTTCCCAGCGAATACCCCGCAAGCGTACGCACTATTTCAAGAACCTGCTCCTGATATACCATACATCCATAGCTCACATTGAGAATATTTTCCAACAGCGGATGCTTATATGTGATTTTATCAGGATTTTTCTTGTTCTCTATATATCTAGGTATTTGCTCCATTGGACCCGGACGGTAAAGCGCGATTCCCGCTATAATATCCTCGAATGAATCCGGCTTCAGCTCCTGCATAAACGACTGCATTCCCGCGCTTTCCATCTGAAACACACCGTCTGTATTTCCTGAAGAAATAAGCTCGTACACTTCTTTTTTACTATAGTCTATGCTTTCAATATCCAGTTCTATTCCGCGCGTTTTCTTTATAATGTTAACAGCGTTTTCAATTACTGTCAGATTTCGCAATCCCAGAAAATCCATTTTTAAAAGTCCCAGACTTTCAACAGTATCCTTTGTAAACTGAGTTGTTATAAAATTATCAGCATTAAGCTGCAGCGGCACATAATTCACTATCGGCTCACTCGTTATAACAACGCCAGCCGCATGAGTCGAAGCATGACGGGGAAGTCCCTCAAGCGCCATTGATGTGTCCAGCAGCTCCTTTATTTTCGGGTCATTCTCATACATCGCGCGAAGCTCAGCGCTTATATCAATAGCTTTTTGTATGGTCATCTTGAGTTCAAACGGGACCAGCTTGGCAACCCTGTCAACCTCAGCATATGGAATATTAAGGGCACGGCCCACATCACGTATTGCCAGCTTCGCCTTCATCGTACCGAAGGTAATTATCTGCGCCACCTGTCCCTCGCCGTATTTTTCGACTACATAATCTATAACCTTCTGTCTGCCTTCCGGAGCAAAATCAATATCAATATCCGGCATACTTACACGCTCAGGATTAAGAAATCTTTCAAAAATAAGTCCATATTTTATCGGGTCAACCGTTGTTATTCCAAGACTATATGCCACAATACTTCCCGCCGCGCTTCCGCGTCCGGGACCCACCATGACGCCGTTACTCTTCGCAAAACGAATAAAATCCCATACAATAAGAAAATAATCTACAAATCTCATATTGTTAATAACGCCAAGCTCATAATCGAGACGCTCCTGAAGCTCCTTCGGCACAGGCTCATAACGCTTTTCAAGTCCGCTCTGACAAATTTCCTTTAGATACGTGAATGCGTCTTTGCCGTCAGGAACATCAAACGCGGGCAAATGACGTGTATGAAAATCAAAATCCACATTACAGCGTTCAGCGATTTTTTCCGTATTTGTAATTGCCTCCGGAATATATTCAAACAAATCTGCCATTTCCTCAGGTGATTTTATATAAAATTCCTCTGTATCAAATCTCATTCTGTCAGGGTCATCAACCGTTTTTTCCATCTGAATACACATCAGTACATCCTGATATCTGGCATCTTCTTTCTTCAAATAATGTATATCGTTCGTGGCGACAATATCTACTCCTGTTTCCTGTGACAGTCTTATTATTTCCGGAATTATACGCTTCTGTTCGCTTATACCGTGATCCTGTATTTCAAGAAAATAGTTATCCTTTCCAAGTACACTGACATATCTCTCAACAATATCCCTAGCGCCTTTATAATCATCACGTAAAATAGCCTTTGGAACCTCTCCCGCAAGACATGCGGAAAGAGCGATTATTCCCTCATGATACTCCTTTAAAAGTTCAAAATCTATTCTCGGCTTATAGTAAAAACCGTCCGTATATCCGCTTGAAACCAGCTTTATAAGATTCTGATAACCCGTCTGATTTTCAGCTAGTAGTATAAGATGACTTGTTTTATTATCAATGTCATGCACCTTGTCAAAACGGCTTCTAGGCGCCATATATACCTCACATCCTATTATTGGATGAATACCCTGTGCCTTTGCTTCTCTGTAAAAATCAACTGCTCCGTACATTGAACCATGATCAGTTATCGCGCAGGAGGTCATACCAAGCTCTTTAACACGCGCAATCAGCTTTTGTATACTCGCCTCGCCGTCAAGCAGACTATATTCTGTATGTGTGTGTAAATGACAGAATCCCATTATTACTCCCCCCTATATATTTTTCGCTATTTTCAAAATTCTGTTCAGGCGGTGATTAACACCCGATTTGCCTATCGGCGGATTAGTCCTTTCCCCCAGCTCCTTTAGGCTGTCCTCCGGATATTCCTCACGCAAGCTGCAAATCTCCTTAAGCACTTCCGGCAGCTTGTCCCAAAGTTTTGCTTCCTTTATTTGGCGAATTGCGTACAAATGCTTTGATGACGCTTTCGCGGCCTTATTAGTGTTAGCGTTTTCGCAGTTTACACGGCGGTTAATTGTATTTCTCATATCCTTTTCAATTTGTACTGAATATAACGCAAACGCGCCCTGAGGCGCCCCCATATATCCGAGAATATCCGCTATTTCCTCGCTTCCCTTTATATAAACAACATTATAGCCCTTACGCTGTGTTATTTTAGAAGAAAAGCCATCGTATTCAAGTGTTTGCTGAAGCAGCTCCGCATTTCTTTTGTTCTTGGTATTAAATTCCATATGATATTCCTTTTGAGGGTCAGTGACACTTCCACCGCCCAGAAAGGCGCCGCGCACAAAAGAGGAGCGGCAACAGGAAAACGGTATACCGCCTTTATGCGATATACCGTCGGCAATATTTTCCACCTGATTAATATTATTAATACATATACGCATTATCCTTGAAGAAGAAATAACACCAGTATCTATTCCAAAAGCCGCTAAAATATTCTTTTGTACTCTTTCTGCCACAAAAGCCTTTTCCGTGGCAAATCTGATTTCAGTATTAGTAACAAGACCTCCGAAGCCAATAGCGCCCTCTGTTTCATATACCGCGCAGCCGGAGCAGGTATATTCAACTCCGCATAGCTTCTCCTTTATCCGTGATGAAAAAGACATATACAAGCAATCCCTTCCATTTTATCTGTTTTCAAAATAATTCATATCAATGCCAAGACGCATTATAGTTCTTGCAAGACGACTGAAATTATGACGTATTCTGTCATTACGAACAATCATCAGGTCACCCTCTACCAGCTTTGAGCGTGTAAGTATTTTTCTCGCGTCAATTTCCACCTCGTATGCGTTTTCCAGAGCGTATTTCTCCTTCAAGCCTGTCGGAATTCCAGCGTTATTTGCCAGAACAATATCCGCAATACCCTTATAGGAATGACGTTCTATCGCTTCAAGATGGTCATTCACGGTATATCCTTCAGTTTCACCCGCCTGACTCATAATATTACAAACATAAATTTTTACAGCACTGCTTTTTTTTATAGCATCCACTACTCCATCAACAAGCAAATTAGGAATTATACTTGTATAAAGACTTCCGGGGCCAAGAACTATTATATCCGCTTTTTCAAATGCTTTTATAACGCCGTCAACAGGCTTAGGTTTTTCAGGATTTAATATTAACCGTTCAATCCCGCTGTCTTTTTCTCCGCGGTGTACCCCTATTCGGGATTCACCATGTATAATATTTCCGTTTTTCAAACGAGCGCTAAGTGTCACAGCCTCATTCGTCACCGGAAAAACAGCGCCCACAATTCCGGCAAGACGGCTGAATTTTGTCACTGCCTCGTCAAAGCTGGATGAAGTTTCATTCAGCGCGGCAAGAAACAGATTGCCCAGACTATGTCCCTTTAAGCTTCCGTCCTTAAAGCGAAAATTCATAAGCTCTCCCATTACAGGGTCAACCTCAGCCAATGCGCTTATACAGTTGCGCACATCACCGGGAGCAAGCATTCCGAAATCATTTCTGAGCATTCCGGATGACCCTCCGTCATCCGCGACTGTAACAACCGCCGTTATATTGTGAGTATGTAATTTCAGGCCCTTCAGCATAGTTGATAGTCCTGTACCGCCGCCTATGGCGGCCACTTTTATATCTGAAAGCATATCAACAGTAATTAACTCCTTTCATAAAGCCACGGTCTGAAAGAATACTATTCAGACTTATATTCTATTCTTTACCCAAATCTCTGTATGATACATTCACGCTGTAGCCGCAGGATTTCAGATAATCAGCCAGCTTATTCGTCATTGTAACACTTCTGTGTTTCCCTCCAGTACAGCCTATAGCAATACTGAGTGATATTTTTCCCTCTTCAATATACAGGGGTATCATAAATGACATCATATCCTCAAGTTTAGCGATAAATCTCTGAGCGGTCGGAAAGCTCATCACATAGTCCTGGACCTCTCTGTCATTACCCGTTCTATGCTTTAACTCGTCAATATAAAACGGATTAGGAAAACACCGCACATCAAAAACAAGGTCCGCGTCAAGCGGCATACCATATTTAAAACCAAATGCCATTACGTTTATTTCCAATCCCTGACGCGAATCAGCGGAAGCATATATACTTTTCAGCTTCTGCAATAAATCCTGAACGCTAAGCTTTGAGGTATCAATAACATAATCCGCCGCGTTATAGAGCGCGTTCAGCATTTCACGTTCCTGCTTAATAGACGCGAGAAGTCCGTTTACATTATCCAGAGGATGCTGCCTGCGGATTTCCTTATAACGCTTAACAAGAGTTTCGTCATCTGCATCCATATACAGCAGCATACAGTCGTATCCCTTTCTCTTCAGGTCATCAATCTGCACCAGCAGTTCATTTATCATATCACCGACACGTATATCTATAACAAGAGCAACATTATTGAAATTTCCGTTGACTGATGACAGCATTTCAGAAAACTTTGGTATCAGAACGGGAGGCATATTATCTATACAAAAATAGCCCATATCCTCTAAATATCTTATAACCTTTGTTTTTCCGCTGCCCGACATTCCTGTTACAATTGTATACTGCATCTGTATCTTCTCCTTATCGTTCTCCTATAAATCTTATCTCCGGCTCCAGCATAACATTAAATTTATCAAAAACCGTTTGTTGTATATACGCAATCAAATCAAGCACATCTCCGGCCGTTGCGCCGCCCTTATTCACCACAAAGCCGGCATGCTTGTCACTAACCATTGCGCCGCCGAGCGAATATCCCATCAATCCGGAATCCTGTATCAGCTTTCCGGCAAAATATCCCTCCGGGCGTTTAAACGTGCTTCCGGCAGAAGGCTGTGCCAAAGGCTGCTTACTGCTTCTTCTCGCGTTAAGCTCAGCCATCTTTGCTTTTATTTCATCGTAATTACCGGCTTTCAGTTTAATCTTACACGAAAGAATTATATATTCTCCGTCCATAAAAATACTATGCCTGTAGCCAAAATCCAGCCGGTCAGCTTCTTCTGTTTTTATTATTCCGTCAGGACAAATAAATGTTACATTTTCTATTATATCCTTCAGTTCTCCTCCGTAAGCGCCGGCATTCATATAAATTCCGCCGCCAAGACTTCCGGGAATACCTGAGGCAAACTCAAAGCCCGCAAGATTTGCGTCAAGTATTTTCTTAGCCAGAGCGGACATAAGAATCCCCGCGTCAGCATATACTTCATCACCTTCAATACGGCATTTTGACATACTGCTGCCTATATGTATGACAACACCTCGTATTCCCTTATCACTCACAAGCATATTAGAACCGTTTCCCATTATCATGTACGGCACAGCTGTATCTTTGCAAAAATGAATAATCTTTTCAATTTCTAAAGCGCTTTTTACATTTACAAACGCGTCTGCTTTTCCGCCTATACGAAAAGTAGTGTGCCTGCTCATTTCCTCGTCAAAAATCACATTATCCGTAACAGCGGCGAGTCCTTCTCTATCTAACATACTATACCTCCAATAAATGCGGCCGTACTCCGCCGGCATGGTATTACTCCATACTCCACGAAAACAGCTTCTTGCCCTTCTCAGACATAAATTTTTCAAACGAGCTTAAATCTCTATTCATAATAAGCTTTTCAGGGAAAGAAATTTCCCTGAGCATATCCAGCGCTTTTGTATAATCTCCAATATCAAAAGCAATATGCGCATCTGAGCTTACAACAATACCCACCTCTTTTTCCTTACACAGCTGAGCAATTTTACGGCAGTTTGGTATACTTGCCTTTCTCACATAAAAAGAATGATTGTTTATTTCAATAAGCTTATGATTTTTCTTTGCCAAATCTATTATTTTTTCATAATCATATTCCAAATCAGGCGCTCCGCTGTGACATATGACATCAATGAGAGGATTATTCACAATAGACAAATAAGCGCTTGTATTATCCTTTGCTCCGTAATCCCTGTAGCATGGCTTGTGTATGCTTGCGTTGACAACATCCAGCTTTTTCAGAATATCATATTCCAAGTCAATATTACCATCAAGGTCAACTATATTAACCTCCGCTCCATACAAAATTTTTACTCCGTAAATTTCACGCGGAATTGCTTTCAGATTCAGGAAATGCCACAGATGAACTCCATCCGGAATCGCGGGAGCATGGTCAGTTACCGCTATTGCTTCCATACCCATATCCGCGGCATATTTAGCAGTTTCCATCACCGTCGAATAAGCATGCGCGCTGGCACAGGTGTGTGTATGCGTATCAAATAGTATCTTCAATATATATCTTCCTTATCTTATAAATTAAGCTGACTTTCCATCTGACTCATAAGTCTGTTATTCAATTCAACCGCCGCATTATATCCCATACGCTTCTGTCTGTTATTCATAGACGCGACCTCAACAATAACCGCGAGATTACGTCCTAGCTTTACCGGAATGGTAAGCGACGGGACATTTATACCCATTATATTTGTAAATTCATCAACCATACCCAGTCTGTCATACTGTTTTCCGTCCTCCCACGGCTCAAGATGAATAATCATATCAATATTTTCTTCATCCTTAACCGCTCCTATACCGAATATTTCTTTTACATCTATTATACCTATTCCTCTAAGTTCAACAAAATGACGGATAATTTCAGGTGAAGAGCCTACAAGTGTATTATCCGAAATACGTTTTATCTCAACAGCATCGTCAGCAACAAGCCTGTGACCTCTTTTTACAAGCTCAATAGCCGTCTCACTTTTCCCTACACCGCTCTCACCCATAATAAGTATGCCCTCACCATATACCTCAACAAGTACGCCGTGACGCGTACGCTTCGGAGCAAGCTCCACATTGAGATACGCTATAAGAGCGCTCATAAATGCTGAAGTCGCACTTTCGCTCCTAAGAAGGGGAACGTTGTATTTCTCAGCCATTTCCAGCATTTCCGGAAATATCTGGAGCCCTCTTGTAATAATAAGCGCGGGAATTCTATGTGAAAACAGTCTCTCTATTTTCTCGGCCCGTATCTCAGTATTAAACTGCTCAAGATACGTAAATTCAACCTTTCCCATTATCTGAACACGATTACTGTCAAAATAATCAAAAAAACCTACCATCTGCAGTCCCGGTCTGTTTACATCCGTTCTCGAAATCATGACTGTTTCCATACCATTAGTTTCATAAATCTTTTCCAAATCAAATTCCTCTATAATTTTTGTAAGTGGAATTCTGTATTCATCCGTTATCATTTGAAAATCCGCCTTTCGTGATATTCCTAAATATCCTTATTATACATTATACCCCATATATAAAATTTTTTCAATAAAAATTACATAACTTTTCCGCCGGATTTACCGGTTTATTATACAGAAAACAATAATTTCAA
>CAJUFV010000023.1 GCA_910585795.1 uncultured Clostridia bacterium
AGGGTTGTTTTGCCGTGGTCAACGTGAGCGATAATAGCTATGTTTCGTATGTTCTTTCTTTCTGTCATAAAATATATTCCCCTCTTTCGTTTAACTTAAATATTATATACTGCGTACTGCTATTTTACAATATTTTTTTGACGAATTCAGGATTATTTATTGATATTTATGAAAAAAAACGAATTAATGAGTAAAATACTATATGTTTTTTCCAAAAGAGCCTGTTTATTTCAGAGAAAATGTATCAATCATGAATTGCGCGCATAGCTGCCAGCCTTTAATAAAAAATTCCATTTCAGAAAGTGTGAGCAGCTCGGACGACGCATTTGTCAGCTCTGTGAGAAGCTGCTTATCCTTATCATATAGTATATTGTCCAGAGCTTTTGAAGTATCTGATACAATGCTCATTAACTCTGTGAGCCTGTCATCGTTTATATAATGTGATGACTGCGGGTTTACTTCTCCGTGATATAATTCTTCAAGTATACTCATAATATGTATCTCCTTTTAATAATGTCGTTTTATAAATAAAAAAATGCGTCGCTTTATTAAAGCAACGCATAAAAAACGCATTGCCCTGGCATAATGTCGCAACACATTTATATACACTAATACGTATAAAAACCAAAGCGTACGTTTTTATCATAAACGTACACGTATTAGTGTAATTTTATACATAATGTGTTGCACAGATATATTATCATATTACAATATGTTTGTAAATAGAAAATAAGAAATCTTGCTGTATATTTTATGTCTGTGTTATAAGTGAATAATGAATATGTATTTTTGGTAAAAATAAAAACAGGCATGAAATAATTTTTATGAAAAGTATAATTTTTAAACAAAGTAAATAAAGGTTGTGTATAAATAGACATTTAACGGAAATCTGATTATTGAATTACGGAAATATTTGAGATAGAATGATATCAATAAAACAGGAAAGGGAGATGGCGATGTCTGCGGAGCTTCTGCGAGAAATAAAAAATATTGCGATTTTTACCGCGTTGTTTGGATTATTGCAGGTTTTAATAACAATACCAGCGGGATATTTTGGAGTTTCCGCGCTGCTGGGAACAATACTGGGCTGTTTTACGGCGATTTTTAATTTTTCTATTATGGGAATTATACTTGAAAAATGTCTTAACCGTCAGGGCGGAGCGGCGGGACTCGCGGGAGTCGGGTATATATTTCGTCTTGCGATAATAGCAGCCGTTGTTGTATGGGCAATGAAGTCTAGTTATCTTAATTATGTGTGCGTTATTATTCCTCTGATTTTTCCTCAGACAGCTATTTTTATAATTAACGCGATAAGACGGCGAAGGGGGACAGACAGTAAAGATGAACGGTCCTAAGATTATATATACACTGCCGTTTTTAGGCGGTATAGAAATTACCGAAAGCATTGTGAATATGTGGATAATAATGGCGGTTCTTGTGGCACTGTCTGTGTGGCTTACCCATGGAATGAAAATACGCAATCCGTCACGGAAACAGCTTGTGCTGGAAAAGCTTGTGAGCATGCTGTATGATATGGTAGGGGATACGATGGGAGAAAAATATCTATCGTTTGTCCCGTATATAGGAACCTTGTTTTTACTATCCATAGTGGGAAGTCTGTCATCTCTGACAGGAATGAGACCGTACACGGGAGATTTAAGCGTTATACTTTCATGGACAATTGTGACGTTTATGTTAATTCAGGCGAATAATATAAAAAATCACGGTGTTTTCGGATGGCTTAAATCCTTTACAAGACCGGTGGCCTTTATAACGCCGCTGAATATTATAAGCGAGATTGCGAACCCTATTTCCATGACATTCAGGCATTTTGGAAATATTGCCGCGGGACTGGTTATAACCTCTCTTGTATACGGAGGACTTGCGTCTTTGAGCGCGGCGCTGATGTCGTGGATACCTAATGATTTTCTGGCGGCAATACCTGTTTTTCAGGTAGGCGTACCGGCAGTGCTTTCAATTTATTTTGACTTGTTTACAAGTTTTTTACAGGCGTATATATTGTGTATGCTGACAATGGTTTTTGTTCAGTGCAGCGGAGAATAAGACTGGTTAAAATTGACGTTGATGCGAGCAGTTTTTGTTTCAGTCTTTATATAAACGAAAAATAAAGGAGATAAAGATTATGGAAAAAGCAATAATTTTAGCGGCTTCGGCAATCGGAGCGGGACTTGCGATGATTGCGGGTGTTGGTCCCGGTATAGGTCAGGGTTTCGCGGCAGGAAAGGCAGCGGAAGCGGTAGGGCGTCAGCCTGAGGCGAAGGGAGCGATTACATCAACAATGCTTTTTGGATGTGCTGTTGCGGAGTCAACCGGAATTTACGGACTTGTTGTCGCGCTTATACTTTTATTTGCAAATCCGCTTATAGGACTGCTTTGATTAACGTGGAAAGGAATGAGAGAAAGTGGAGGAGTATTTAGAGTTCGTCAGTGTCCATACATGGACAATGCTGTTTACATGGGCAAATCTGATTATTCTTTTCCTGCTTTTGAAAAAATTCTTGTTTCGTCCCGTTAATAAAATGCTGGACGAGAGAAGGGCAGAAATAGAAAAAGGCTTTCTTGACGCCGAAAATGCCACGCTTCAGGCAGAGAAAATTAAAGCGGAATATGAAATGAAATTAAACAAAGCTAAAGACGAGGCTGAAGGAATAATAAAATCTGCTGTTGAAAAAGCGGAGGCGCGCTCGGAAAATATAGTGAGAGAGGCGTCTGACGAAGCGGCGCATATTATTGAGAAATCTAAAAATCAGATAGAAAGAGATAAGAAAAACGCAGTTAATACGGCAAGGAGTGAAATAGCCGCAATGGCTGTACTCGCGGCGGAAAAGCTTATCGGCAGAAAAATTGACGCTGAAGATGATGAAAGACTTATAACGGACATTATAGACAGAATTTAGGTGATAAAGGTGGTTAAAGTAAAGTCAGCAAAGGCTTATGGCGCGTCGCTTCTTTCGCTTGCGGGAGAAGAGCGCGTTGAGGAACAGATTTTAAATGAGCTCAATAGTATATTGGTTCTTTTCAGAACGCATCCTGATTACGTGAAAATTCTTGATTCTCTGCAGATAGCGCACGGAGAGCTTATGGAAATATTAAATGAGGATTTTTTCGGAAAGGTACACCGTTATACATTGAATTTTTTGAAGCTGCTGAGTGAAAAGCATATGCTTCATTATCTTGACGAGTGTCTGAATGAATATGAAAGACTGTATAATATGGAAAACAATATACAGGTCGTAAACGTTACTACGGCAAAACCTCTGAAAAAAGAAATATTATCACAGCTTATACAGAAGATGGAGAAGAAAACAGGCGGTAAAATCATTTTAAAGGAGCACATTGATGAGAGCTGTATAGGCGGAATAATTATTGAAACAGATGAAAGCCGTATTGACGCAAGTATAAAGTCGGGACTGGAAAATATGAAGCAGTCATTGATATGACATATACAGGAGTGTAAAATGCAGGATTTAAGTAAGGTTATAAAAGACCGTATAAAAAATTATGACAATATAATAAACGAAACAGAAACGGGAACCGTTATAGAGGTCGGTGACGGAATCGCGCGTATACACGGATTGGAAAATTGTATGTCGGGAGAGCTTATTGAGCTTGAAAACGGAGTCATGTCGATGGCTATGAATCTGGAACAGGATTTTGTCAGTGTGGTAATTCTTGGCGATGATACGTCTGTGAGGGAGGGGTCGGGAGCGAAGCGGACTGGTCGTGTTGTGAATGTTCCGGTCGGTGAAAATTTTCTGGGAAGAGTAGTCGACGCGCTGGGCCTTCCCATTGATGGCAAGGGCGCGATAGAGGCTGACGCCCACAGAAATATTGAAGAGAACGCTTCAGGTATTATTGAGCGTAAATCGGTCAGTGTTCCTTTGCAGACAGGTATTAAAGCTATTGATTCAATGATACCTATAGGACGAGGACAGCGTGAGCTGATAATAGGTGACAGGCAAACAGGTAAAACGGCTATTGCGATAGATACTATTATTAATCAGAAAAACACGGATGTATATTGCATATATGTTGCGATAGGCCAAAAACGCTCAACAGTCGCGTCTATTGTTGACAGACTGGAAAAGGCAGGAGCAATGGATTATACAATAGTTGTTTCGGCAACAGCTTCGCAGTCTCCGGCTTTACAGTATATTGCTCCGTATGCCGGCTGTGCGATGGGTGAATATTTTATGTATAAGGGTAAAGACGCCCTTATTGTATATGATGATTTGTCAAAGCACGCTGTGGCATATCGGGCGTTATCTCTGCTTTTGCGGCGTTCTCCCGGACGTGAGGCATATCCGGGAGATGTATTTTATCTTCATTCCAGACTTCTGGAAAGAGCGGCAAGACTTTCGGATGAATTGGGCGGCGGCTCACTTACAGCTCTGCCGCTTATTGAAACTCAGGCAGGCGATGTGTCGGCATATATACCGACAAATGTAATTTCAATTACAGACGGACAGATATTTCTGGAAAGCGAGCTTTTCCATTCAGGGATAATGCCGGCCGTGAATCCGGGCATAAGTGTTTCTCGTGTAGGAGGCAACGCCCAGATAAAGGCTATGAAAAAGGTTGCGGGAAGCTTAAAGCTGGCGTATTCTCAATACCGTGAATTGCAGGCGTTTGCACAGTTCGGCTCTGACCTTGACGCGGATACAAAGGCGCGTCTTGCTAAGGGTGAAAGAATTGTGGAGGTGTTGAAGCAGGGAAGAAACAGTCCTGTAAGAGTTGAGCTTCAGGTGGCTATTATTTATGCCGTTATAAACGATATGCTGGACGGTATTCCGGTTGAAAAAATACGTGAATTTGAAGGATATTTGTTTGAGCATATTGAAAATCATGCTCATGATATAATAGATGAGATTTCTCGTACGGGAGAGCTTGGAGAGGAAACAGAGCGTAAGCTCAGACATGCGGTGGAGGAATGTGCCGTACGCATGAGTTAAATATATGATACGGTTATGAGGTAAACAGCTATGTCCGCTTCGTCAATGAAGATAATTAAAAACAGAATAAAAAGTATACAGGGTACGATGCAGATAACAAAGGCGATGGAGCTTGTGGCGGCTTCAAAAATGCGCAAAGCATCGGAACGTATTGAAGGCTCAAAGCCGTATTTTGATATACTGCGTGAGACTATCGAGGATATTACAAAGGATAATAAGGATTTTTCTTCGGTATTCACCCGTAAAAGAGAGGGCAGGACTTGCCATGTTGTTATTGCTGGTGATAGAGGGCTTGCGGGCGGTTATAATAATAATCTTTTTAAGTCGCTTGATATAAGTAAAGATGATATTATTTTGCCAATTGGAATAAAGGCGCATGAATATTTTTCCGGCTATGATATTTACAGCCGTGATTATACGCGCGCGGGAGATATAGAAATAGAGGACTGCCGTAAAATAGGAGTTATGCTTGCGGAAGGGTATAAGAAGGGTGACTTTACGAGGATTGCTTTGTCATACACAGAATTTGTCAATATGCTTATACAGCGTCCTGAAAATGTGAACATATTGCCTTTGAGAGTGGAACACACTTCAGACGGTATGAAAAATGTGAATTACAGCTTGATTATATATGAGCCTGACGCGGAGAGCGTTTTTGAAAAAATTATACCTAATTATATTTCAGGTATGATATATGGAGCAGTATGTCATTCTGTTGCGTCAGAGCTTTCCGCGAGGCGGAACGCAATGGAGTCAGCGAATGATAACGCTTCTGAAATGCTAGACAAGCTCAGCCTTGAGTATAACGCGGCGCGGCAGGCGTCGATAACACAGGAATTAACAGAGATAACAGCGGGTGTTGAGAATTTATAAAAGATAAAAGAGGAATGAATAATGAGTCAAACAGGAAAAATAGTTCAGATTATAGGACCTGTACTTGATATCAGGTTTGAGGGGGAAAATTTACCGAATTTGCTTAACGCGATTGAAATTAAAAACGGAAATGAGCGTGTAGTCGCTGAAGTTTCACAGCATATAGGCGATAATATTGTCAGATGCATTTCAATGAATTCCACAGACGGTCTTGTCCGTGGTATGGAGGCCGTTGATACGGGAAGCGGAATAAGCGTGCCTGTAGGAGAAAAAACGCTCGGCAGAATTTTCAATGTGCTTGGCGATACAGTTGATAACATGCCCCAGCCTGAAACAGAAGAAAAATGGTGTATACACCGTGAACCTCCTTCATACGACGAGCAGGACCCCGCGACAGAAGTGCTTGAAACGGGAATTAAAGTTGTAGACCTTATAGCACCGTACGCGCGCGGCGGTAAAATAGGACTTTTCGGCGGCGCGGGAGTAGGAAAAACCGTGCTTATAATGGAGCTTATCAATAACATTGCAAAGGAGCACGGCGGTATAAGCGTGTTTTCAGGAGTTGGAGAAAGAACCCGTGAGGGTAATGACCTGTACAACGAAATGAAAGAGTCGGGCGTATTGAGCAAAACTGCGCTTGTATACGGACAGATGAACGAACCGCCGGGCGCCAGAATGAGGGTTGCTCTTACAGGTCTTACAATGGCGGAATATTTCAGAGATAGAGAACATCGTGATGTGCTTCTTTTTATAGATAATATTTTCAGATTTACACAGGCGGGCTCTGAGGTATCCGCTCTTATTGGGCGTATTCCGTCAGCCGTCGGATATCAGCCCACACTGTCAACTGAAATGGGCGCGCTTCAGGAAAGAATAACCTCGACAAAAAATGGTTCTATAACTTCAATTCAAGCGGTATATGTGCCGGCTGATGATTTGACAGACCCAGCGCCGGCGACTACATTCGCGCATCTTGATGCCACAACGGTGTTGTCCAGACAAATTTCGTCTCTTGGAATATACCCCGCGGTTGACCCGCTTGAATCCACATCAAGGATACTTTCTCCTGATATAGTAGGAAAAGAGCATTATGAAACGGCAAGAGCGGTACAAAAGATACTTCAGCGTTACGGAGAGCTTCAGGACATAATCGCGATTATGGGAATGGATGAGCTGAGCGAGGAGGACAAAAATACTGTAAACAGGGCGAGAAAGGTACAGAGGTTTTTATCCCAGCCGTTTTCAGTTGCCGAGCAGTTTACCGGCATGCAGGGAAAGTATGTGCCTGTAAAGGAAACTATACGCGGCTTTAAGGAAATTATTGAAGGAAAATGTGACGATATTCCGGAATCATGCTTTTTATTTGCGGGAGGCATTGACGAGGTAAGGGATAAAGCGAAGAAAACAGGTGCGTGATTATGAGTACATTTCATTTACAGATAGTAACGCCCTACGGATTGTTTTTTGATGGTCAGGCTCAAAAGCTTATAGTCAGAACAACGGAAGGCGATGTCGGTATATTGAGCGGACACAGCGATTACGCGGCGGCTCTTGCCGGCGGAAAAATCAGTGTGACGGACGAGAACAGCGCGATTAAAACAGCCGCTGCCGGCGAGGGTATTTTAAGCGTAAAAAAGGGAATAACGCGTCTTGTGGCGGACAGCTTTGAATGGGATAACGAGTAACATTAAAGCATATATACAAGGAATATTAGGATTTTAGTATTCCTTGTATTTTTTATATTGACAACACAGATATTATAGAGTATACTCCTTGATAAAGGAGGAATAAGTATGAATTTGGAAAAGTATTATTGTGATTTGCGTACGCTTCATGTCAATACGGAGCCTAACAGGTCATATTTTGAGGTATATTCAAATATAGAGAATGCGAAAAAGCAAAATGAGGACAGGAAGCAGCTTTTAAACGGCGAGTGGGATTTCATGTATTACATATGCGCTGATGATGTTCCGGACGGATTTGTAAACGGAGATACAGACGGATTTGAGAAAATAGATGTTCCCTCCTGCTGGCAGATGAAAGGATATGACTGCCATCAGTATACAAACACACGTTATCCGTTTCCGTTTAATCCTCCGTATGTGCCTTATGAAAATCCATGCGGAGCATATGTCACTCGTTTTGAAAGCAGTGGAAAACACAGAAAATATTTGAATTTTGAAGGCGTTGACTCGTGTTTTTATGTATGGCTTAACGGAGCGTTTGTTGGTTATAGCCAGGTTTCTCATTCTACAACAGAATTTGATATAACGGACAAGGTTAAGGACGGAGAAAATACTTTATGTGTCCTTGTTCTCAAATGGTGTGACGGAAGCTATCTTGAAGACCAGGATAAATTCCGAATGAGCGGTATTTTCAGAGATGTATACATTTTAAATCGTCCTGAAAAGCATATAAGAGATTATAAAATTGAAACGGATATAAGCGGAATAATCAGAGTGTCATATGATTCCAATACGCCTGTGGAATTTATTGCTGAAAATGAAAAAGGACAGCTTTACAGCGGACATGACACGGAAATTATTATTAATAATCCTGTATTGTGGAATGCGGAATACCCTTATCTGTATACGCTCTATTTGGTGACGGAGGACGAGGTTATACGTGAAAGAGTGGGATTCCGTGAGATAACGGCTGATGACGGTGTGCTTCTGCTTAATAATAAGCCTGTAAAAATGAAAGGCGTCAACCGTCATGACAGCGACCCTGTGACCGGATATACAATAAGCCGTGAGCAGGCGAAGAAAGATTTAATGCTGATGAAGCGCCACAATATAAACGCTGTGCGTACAAGTCATTATCCAAACGCTCCGTGGTTTACCCAGATGTGCGATGAATATGGTTTTTATGTTGTAGCGGAGGCCGATATTGAAATCCACGGAACAGCCTCAATTTACGGCGGCTCACAGGCTAAAACCTTCGGACTGCTTGCGAATGACCCTGAATGGGGAGAAGCGATTATGGACAGGGTACAGCGAAGCGTAATCCGCGATAAAAACCGAGCCTGTGTATGCTTGTGGTCGCTTGGCAACGAAGGCGGTTACGGAGTGAATTTTGAAAATGCCGGACGCTGGGTAAAGGAATATGACAATACTCGTCTCACGCATTACGAAAGCAGTATGTGGCAGATGCCGGAAGTTAAGAATGATACATCTATGCTGGATGTTACAAGCACAATGTACGCGGATTATAACTGGATTGATGAATATTTCAAAAATCCGGGCGAGCGTGTGTGGCATACGATAAGCTCAGAAAATGGATGGTCATATGACAGCGCAGGAGAGTGGATTGACCTGTCGGAAAGTAATTTATCAAAACAGGAAAAGGAATTGCTGTCTGTCAAAAAACCGTATATGCAGTGTGAGTTTATGCATGCTATGGGTAACGGTCCCGGAGGGATTAAGGAGTATATAGACAGGCTTTACAGGTATGACGGATTTTTCGGCGCGTTTGCGTGGGAATGGTGTGACCATGCGGTTGATATGGGTGAGGGACGCTATTTTTACGGCGGTGATTTTGGTGAATTTCCTCATGACGGAAACTTTTGCGTAGACGGACTGGTGTATCCTGACAGACGGCCGCACACCGGACTTTTGGAATATAAGCAGGCGATAAAGCCGTTTGCCATTAAAGCGTACAGCAATATAATTGTTGTTGAAAACCGTTATGATTTCGCGGAGCTTAGCGATAAGCTTGTTTTTGAAATAAATGGACAGGAAGCGCAGTTTGACGTCCCTCCAAGGGGAAAGAAAAGCTTTAAGCGTCCTGACGGTGACACTTTGATGATAAAAGCGTATCAGAAAACGCGGGAGCCGTGGGCGGATAAAGGATATGAGATTGGCTTTGAACAGCTTGTGATAAAAGATACAGTGGCAAAGCTGCCGTCTGTAGATGCCGACGGAGATGTTGACATATTGGAAGCCGGAAAGAATATTGTTGTTTCAGGAAAAGGCTTTGAGTATGTTTTTGATAAGGCCGCCGGACATTTTGTTAAATTGAATGATAGCATAACAAGACCTGTTGAATGGAATGTTTGGCGCGCTCCTACGGATAATGACAGAAATATTATGGCAGAATGGCGCGCGGCCGGCTTTGACAGGGAGAAGGTATTTGTTTTTGATGTTGAATACGAGAAGGATAGCGGTAAAGCCGTAATAAGCTGTAAAAGCGCTCTGATACCCGCGGCGCAGAGAAAGACGCTGGATATATCGGCTGTATGGACGGTATATGCCGACGGAGTGATAGATATGGAAGCAAGGGTTAAGGTTGACAGCATAATGCCGGTCCTGCCTCGTTTTGGACTTAGACTGTTTACATCAGGAGATGATGTGAAATATTATGGTTACGGGCCGTATGAAAGCTATAGTGACAAGCGCCTTTGTACGTATCTTGACGAATTTACCGAAAAGGTAAGCGCTATGCATGAGGATTATATAAAGCCTCAGGAAAACGGAAGTCATTTCGGCACCCGATATGTTGAAACAGATAAGCTGAAAATAAGCTCTGACACGCCGTTTTCGTTTAATGTATCGGAGTATACGCAGGAAGAGCTTACAGAGAAAAAGCATAATTTTGAGCTGGAGAAATGTGCTGACACCGTTCTTTGCGTAGATTATAAGCAAAATGGAATAGGTCAGAACAGCTGCGGGCCTCTTGCAATAGAGGAATACCGTTTTAATGAAAAGGAATTTGAATTTAAGCTTAGAATAGAGGTAAAGGATAACCGCCGTTCCATGTAACGGATGGGACGGCTTATTTTCTTTATGTCACTAAATCTACTTTTACAAAAACACACATCATTAAAAATGATGTGCTTGACATAGTACTGTTATTGTGGTATAATTCAGATACAAGATAAGGAATGGTTTTGACCGTTCCGCCCATAGTGATAGTAGTTAGACTAAGAGTCTAACAGAGCCGCACCATGTGCAAGATGGGGCGGCTCATTTTTTTATGTTCTTTATAATTTCAAGAATTATAATTAATTCGATTAAGTTAATCAAAATATTTATATCCATAATTATAACCCCCTTATCTGTTTTAGTACAGCTTTCACCTCCTAAA
>CAJUFV010000024.1 GCA_910585795.1 uncultured Clostridia bacterium
ATAATTAATTATGGGAATATTTGGCGGAGGATATGATAAACCCGGCAAGGGAATTGACAAAAACGAACCCAAGAAAAAAGGCCTTTTCTTATTTTTTGATATTATAATACGTAAATTTTCAAAAATAATAGGCGCAAATTGTCTTTATACACTAATCAGTATTATTTGGATAGCCGCGCTGTACTTTTTTGCGGGCATTGCCCTAAACAGCACAAGTATTATTGAAAATATTGCTTCCTCAATAAGTGAGATGAACAGTGAAATAAGTATGGAACAAATTCAAGGAAGCATAATGGTAGTTTTACAGCTTGCCTTTGCTATGGGCATATTCAGCCTGTGGGGTTCAGGACCTGCAACAGCGGCATATGCTTATGTACACCGTTGCTTTACCCGCGGCGAGCCTGTATGGGTAATGAGTGACGGCTTTGATAAGTTCAAAGAAAATTTTAAACAGGGAATGCTTGTGCTTCTTATTGACGCTGTAATAATTGTATTTGGCATGAACGCAGTATATTTTTATTATTCCCTGTATATTTCATCACACAGCTTAATATGGCTGCTTCTTTCCTATATTATATTAATGCTGTTTGTTGTTTACTCAATGATGCATCCGTATATTTATCAAATAATGATTACCTTTGAATGTAAGATAGGCACCCTTTATAAGAACGCTATATTTATAACACTTGCAAAGCTGCCTGTTAATATACTTATATTCATAATAAGTCTGGCTGTTATATTTATTCTGTTTAATATAAATCCGCTTATAGCATCATTGCTTATCGCAGTTTTCGCCTTATGTCTTATCGCTTATCCGGGACATTTTTATGCCGCCAGAGTAATTGAGCGTTCTATTTTAAAGGATATAAAAGTAAAACAGTCCAAAATAGAATATATCGAGGAGGAAAAATAATGCTTCTGGGTGAATACGATATTGCTGTTATCGGCGGTGGTCACGCAGGGTGCGAGGCGGCGCTGGCGGCGGCCAGACTTGGTATAAAGACGGTGATGTTTTCCATAAGTCTTGACGCAATCGGCAATCTTCCCTGCAATCCCAGTATAGGCGGAACAGCAAAGGGACATCTTGTCCGTGAAATCGATGCTCTTGGAGGAGAAATGGGTAAAGCCGCTGACGCTTCCTTTATTCAGTCAAAAATGCTTAACAAAGGCAAAGGTCCGGCAGTTCATTCTCTTCGCGCGCAGATTGACAGAAAGAAATATCATGCCGAAATGAAAAACCGCCTTGAGAACCAGGAAAATCTTCAGATTAAGCAGGCGGAAATTGTAGATATAATTACAGACAAAAACAACCATGTAACAGGAATTATTACACATATGGGCGCTCAGTATAACGTCAAAGCCGTTATTATAGCAAGCGGAACATATCTTAAAGGAAAAATACTTATAGGCAGTTATTCCCGTGAAAGCGGGCCGGATGGAATGTTTCCGGCAAACAGTCTTTCAGAAAATCTGCTCCGTCTGGGTATAGAGCTAAAACGCTTCAAAACAGGCACACCAGCAAGAATACATGCTGATACGCTTGATTACTCTAAAATGGAGGTTGAGGAAGGTGACCAAAAAATCATTCCTTTCTCATTTGAAACAAAAACAACAGGCGAAAATCTTGTCAAATGTTATCTTGTTTATACAAATGAAAAAACACACCAGATTATACGCGATAATCTTACCAAAAGCGCAATGTACGGTGGTATCGCCGAAGGTATAGGTCCAAGATACTGTCCCTCTATCGAGGACAAAATTGTGCGCTTTGCGGAAAAAACACGTCACCAGCTTTTTATTGAGCCAATGGGACTTGATACAAAGGAAATGTACGCGCAGGGCTTTTCCACCAGTCTGCCCGAGGATGTACAGCTTGAAATGTACAGAAGCGTTGAAGGACTTGAAAATGTTGAAATAATGCGTCCGGCATACGCTATTGAATATGACTGCTGTGACCCTCAGCAGCTTACTGCCGCTCTTGAATTTAAAACAATCGGAGGATTATACGGCGCTGGTCAGTTTAACGGCACCTCCGGATATGAGGAAGCGGCTGCACAGGGTCTTATAGCCGGAATAAATGCCGCGCTCAAAATTAAAGGTGAAGAACCGCTTATACTAAAACGCTCTGACGGATATATAGGAACCCTTATAGATGACCTTATAACAAAAGGAACAAACGAGCCATACAGAATGATGACATCACGCTCTGAATACCGTCTGCTCCTCCGTCAGGACAACGCCGACGAACGTCTAACTCCATTTGGATACAAAATAGGTCTTATTTCAGAAAAACGTTATAAGAAATTTCTTGAAAAAATGGACATGGTGGAAAAAGAAATAAACCGAATTTCTTCTGTTGTCATTCCTCCGAAAGAAGCAAATCCTCTATTAATAAAATATAATTCTACAACGGTCAAAACAGGTATTTTTTTAAGTGACATGTTAAAAAGACCTGAGCTTAACTATGAAAAACTCGCGGAAGTTGATAAAACCAGAATTCCTCTTCCGGACGCGGTTCGCGAGCAGGTCGAAATCAAATTAAAATACGACGGATATATAAAGCGTCAGGCTGCTCAGGTAGAGCAGTTTAAAAAAATGGAGGAAAAGCTGCTGCCCAAGGGTCAGGATTACTCAGATATACACGGTCTGCGCCTGGAAGCAAGACAAAAACTTAATAAAATACAGCCAAAATCACTTGGACAGGCTTCACGTATTTCCGGTGTGTCTCCATCAGATTTATCTGTACTGATTGTATGGCTGGAAGGCTTAAAAAACAAATAAAGATTTATTATATTGCTTTATATAGCTAATTTTTTCATATATTGTCTAAGAATATTTTCAATAATCTATTGACAAGCTATGATAAAGCTGATATAATAATCATATAAATCAATAATGATTACTATTATTGATTTGAGAGGTGAGTGATATGAAATATTCAAAACAGCGTGAAGCTATTCTTTCGCTGCTTAGAAGCACTGACTCACATCCGTCTGCCGACTGGCTTTATGAAAATCTAAGAAAAGATTTTCCCAATATAAGTCTTGGTACTGTATACAGAAATCTTGCTCTGCTTACGGAAAACGGCGATATAATAAAAATTCAAACTGCTTTTAATAAGGAGCATTTTGACGGTTTTACAGAAATACATCATCATTTTGTATGTCAGCAATGTGAAAAGATTTTAGATGTAACAATAGACGGAATGGAAAAAGCCCAGAAGCAGGCGGCTGAAAAATTGCAAGCCGATGTTAAAGACTATTCGCTTGTTTTTTATGGAGTCTGCTCAAAATGTTGTAATAAAAAATAAATGTATTTAATTTAAGGAGGAAAAATTATGGCAAAGTATGTATGTCCAGTATGCGGTTATGTTCACGAGGGTAATGAACCACCTGAAAAATGTCCTCAGTGCGGTGTTCCCGGCTCAAAGTTTACAGTTATGCAGGAAGGCGCTCTTAACTTTGTTTGCGAGCACGTAATAGGCGTAGGAGCGAAGGATAAAATTGAGGCTGATGTTTATGAAGGTCTTAAGGCTAACTTTGAAGGTGAATGTACAGAGGTTGGTATGTATATTGCTATGGCAAGACAGGCTGTACGTGAAGGCTATCCGGAAATCGGAGAATTCTATATGAGAGCTGCCTGGGAAGAAGCAGAGCATGCCGCGAAGTTTGCTGAGCTTCTTGGTGAAGTTGTTACACCTTCAACAAAGAAAAATCTTCAGCTTCGTTCAGAAGCTGAAAGCGGAGCAACAGCCGGTAAGCTTGAAATCGCAAAGAGAGCAAAAGAGCTTGGCTATGACGCTATCCACGACACTGTTCATGAAATGGCTAAGGATGAGGCGAGACACGGAAAAGGCTTTGAGGGTATGCTAAAGAGATATTTTGGTTAATTAAGTACCCAAAAGGGTTTGGAATAATTCCAAACCCTTTTTTGTTTAAGTAATTATGTTCAAATTTGAATTTTAAGTTTCTTTATAGAAACATACACCTTTAAATGTGGGTTTAAAAAAGAGATAAGCATTAACTTA
>CAJUFV010000025.1 GCA_910585795.1 uncultured Clostridia bacterium
ATTTATGTTATTAATACCTGCTCCGTTACTAATATGGGAGACAGAAAATCACGGCAGATTATACATCGTGCCCGCAAAACCAATCCCAGCGCAATTATCGCCGTAACCGGCTGTTATGCGCAAACTGCACCGGATGAGGTACTCGCTATTGAAGGAGTAAATATCGTAATAGGTACAAAAAATAGAAAAAACATTGTTTCTCTTATTGAAGAGCTTGACATTTCATCAAATATAAATCATGTGTCAGACATAATGACTGCTCATGAATTTGAAGATTTAAGAATAAACAAATATTCAAACAGAACACGCGCATTTATAAAAATACAGGAGGGCTGTAATCAATTCTGCTCATACTGCATTATTCCATATGCCCGCGGACCTGTAAGAAGCCGCAGTATGCGGGATATTATAAATGAAATACATACGCTCACAGCAAACGGATTTAAAGAAATTATACTTGTTGGTATCCATGTTGCATCATACGGAATAGATTTAGAAAACACTTCGCTTGATAAGCTTATTATGGCAGTTGACGCTATTGAAGGAGTAGAGCGTATTCGTCTTTCATCAATTGAGCCTATGACACTTAATCAGAATTTTATAGACAGCATTAAAGACTCAAAAAAATTATGCCATCACTTTCATATATCGCTTCAGTCAGGCTGTGACGAAACCTTAAAACGAATGAATCGAAAATATACAACCGGACAGTTTAAAAGCATTGTTGATGGATTGAGAGACGCCTTTGATGATGTTGCTATAACTACAGATATTATGGTAGGCTTCCCCGCCGAAACAGACGAGGAATTTTCAAAGACTATAGATTTTATACGTGATATTAAATTTGCTGACGCTCATGTATTTCAATATTCACAGCGCCGAGGAACTCCTGCGGCCAAACGACCTGACCAGATTTCTCCCTCTGTAAAGGAAAAGAGAAGTAAAATAGTAATTACCGAAACCCAACGTACCCGCGATGAATTTTTAGATAAATTTACTGGAAAAAATATGCGGGTATTATTCGAGCAGCGTACAAAAAACGGTCTTTTTGAAGGGAAAACAGATAATTATATCACTGTGCACGTTCCCTCAAAAGAAAATTTGAACGATGAATTTAGGAATGTTTTTCTTGA
>CAJUFV010000026.1 GCA_910585795.1 uncultured Clostridia bacterium
AAAAGACATATTTTATTACTAAATAGTGGTTGAAAAAACGATATAAGATGTGATATAATAATAAATTGATATAGATTAGTATTCAGAAAGGGTTTATATAATGAAAAAACGGATTATAGCAGCTTTATGCGTTTTGATGTTAATACCTGTATTTGGTGTATATGTAGATGCCGAATATAAAGAAAGTGATTTAAAAAATGCTGTAAATAAAGCGATAGCATGGAAAGATAAAAATGACAGTCCTCATTATAGCATAGGTACGAATAATTCAAATTTGTATATAACCGCTTTGCGGAGGATGGGTAAAAAGTATGAATATAACACATATTTGCTTGGACTTGACGGTGTTGCGGCGGGATATAATGAAGAAAATGACGCGTCTGACATGCAGAGAACCGCGCTTGCGACACTTGCTTCAGGCGGAGAGCCGAGAAATGTTGGCGGCAGAGATTTGATTGCGGACAGCACATATTACAGAGATGCAGTGGCTCCTATTGATAAGGAAGGTGTAAACGGCTATTCGTGGGCGCTTATAACCCTTGATTCAAAAGGATATGCCGTGCCTGATTGGGCATCGAAAAATAGAAACGATATAATTGTGGGAATCCTTTCACATCAGAATACGGATGGGAGCTTTGATGACAGTATATATGCTACCGCTTCCGCCATAACGGCGCTTGCGCCTTATAGTGAGACAAGCGGCGCGTATACTGTGACTCAGGTACAGACAGGAGAAACATTTGATATAAGTCCAAAACAGGCGGTGGATAAGGCACTGGATTATTTGTCGGCTGAACAGCTTCGGGACGGTGACTGGGGAGAGCTGCGTTCAACTGCGATGGCTATTATTGCGTTAGATACTGTTGGTATAGATGCCGATGGTGACGACCGCTTTACAGCAAATAAGGGAACGGCCCTTGAAGGACTTATGGCATATCAGGGAAAAAACGGTGGATTTTCCGCTAACGGGCATAATGCTGATGGTGAAGCGACATCACTTGCGCTATGCGCGCTGACAAGTCACTTGCGCAAGATGCAGGGAAAAGCTAGATTTTTTAATTTTAATGTTGAAGACAGTATAAGCTTGGCAGATGCCACGCCTACACCAAAGGCTACCGCTACGGTTAAGCCTAAGGCTACTAATAAACCATCGTCTAAAGCAACCTCAAAGCCGAAAACTACAGTAAAACCATCAACAAAATCAACGTCAAAACCTTCGAATACATTAAAACCAGCAAAAACAACGACGCCTAAATCTGAGGCAGGTGAATTGTTGCCTACTATTACTCCGAGAGCTACAAGACGTCCGGCTCTTGTGGGACCGGTAGAGATACCGGGGCCTATGCAGTCATTTGAACCTATGGATGAATTACCGGAAAAGGGGAGTGGCTTGCAGAATAAAAAGAGCGTGGGTTCTCTAGTGGTTGTTGCTGTAACAATAATTATTTTACTTGTATTGTGCGGAGCGGCGGCAATATGGTATTTAAATAAGAAAGGAAAGCTGTCGGATAACAATATATTTAAAAAGCTGATTAATAAATTTGATAAAAAATCATCTGGTAAGCATTATAAAGCAAAACGACACAGAAAAACGGAAGAATACCGGCACTATGAAGAACGCGAACGTTATAATCAGAGAAAAAAATATGATAAACGCCGAAAAAGATAATAAATAAAAGAACGCAGACTGTCGTAAGGCTGATACTGTTAAGACCGTAAAAAGTGTTTAAGATAAATTTTATCCTAAACACTTTTTTGTTTCTAAATGTGCGCTTGCTCGCCAATTTTCAGTGAAAAATGAAACTATAGCTTAAAAAGACAGTTGAAAATAATGAATTTGTGTGATTAATAGTTTTGCTGGCTAATCGCGATTTATGTAGGACAAAATGGATATTGAATTAAAAAATAACAGAGCTTCCTCGAGGAACACTTGTAACTCTTTTAAAAGATGGTTATTCCTTTAAAGCGAATTTTGAACGTAATGTGTATGACTAATGGCAAGAATTTGATGATTTTTTTTACGATAATTCCCATATTGCTGATGTTAACGGTTGTATGACAGTCTTAGAAGGGAAATCTATCGGCTTTGTTTCTTGGAATCCGACTAACCTACCAGAAACAACAGAAAATGGATACGACCGTATTTTGATGAAATACAAAGGAAAAGGATATGGGAGACGACAGATGCAAGAGATGGTTCAGCGCATTATTGCGCAAGGAGCAAAAAAGATAGTTGTTTGGACAAATAAAATTTGTATTTTCGCGCGTCAGACCTATGAAAGCAAAGGCCTTCGGTTTATAAAAAAGAGTGAAAAAACATTCTACGAATATGCAGGTCAAAGAATACATTATGAAATCACAGTAAATTTCAATTTGTCGAACATATAAAAATTTAATACCACCATTCGGAGCAATCAAAAAGCAAATTGTTTTTTATAAGAAACAATTTGCTTTTTCAAATAATATAATTTTGACAATATAGTTTACTTTCTCAACAGTGTTGCCAATACAGCAGTCTGTTTTTATAATGAGATTTTTTAAATTTTCAGATAGCTAATTTCTTTATTTTTTAGCCTTCCATATGCTTTCCAAGAAAGCCTGCGGCAGATTCAGCCAGTTTTTCATCTACTTCTGACGGACTTTCGCCGTCTTTCATGATGAAAAGTACAGAACCGATTGTATCACCTTCTGAAACGATAGGAACTACAACGCCAGCGTTATACTTGTCAATGCCGTCAGCAACGGAAACCGGCTTGCCGTCCTTGTAGCTGACTACAAGCTTTTCATTCATAACATTTTCAAGCTCTGAGCTTACTGGTTTTTCCATAAGCTCTTTTTTAGGTAATCCTGAAACTGCTATTACACTGTCACGGTCTGTTATACATGCGCCGTGTCCGCTTGCTTTGGCAAGTGTTTCCACATAATTTGTAGCAAAATCACCAAGCTCACCAATTGGTGAATATTTTTTAAATATAACCTCGCCGTCTTTCTCTGTATAAATTTCAAGCGGGTCTCCTTCACGGATTCTCATAGTACGGCGAATTTCCTTGGGAATAACAACTCGTCCCAAGTCATCTATTCTTCTTACAATACCAGTCGCTTTCATAACAAATTCCTCCTGTATATAATTTTATAATTATTTGCTATGAACTTATTATGATTTTTTTTTTTGTGTATTATTCAAAAATTTGCATAATTCTTGCTCAGGTAAAAAAAGGATATATCTTTTGCAGATATATCCTTAAATGTTAAATTATTCAACTGTAACAGATTTTGCAAGATTACGCGGCTTATCAATATCGCATCCTTTCAATGAAGCGACATAGTAGCCGAATAACTGAAGCGGAATAACTGTAAGTGATGGAAGAAGCATATCGTGTGTTGATGGAATCTTTACAATATAATCAGCAACATCCTCCATATTTTCATGTTTTTCGGTTGTTACGCCCATAACAACTGCTCCACGCGCTTTTACTTCCTTTACATTGGAAACTGTTTTATCAAAAAGCTCTTGACCGGTAGCAAGAGCTACGACAAGAGTACCGTCTTCTATAAGCGAGATAGTTCCGTGCTTTAATTCGCCTGCGGCATAGGCTTCGCTGTGTATATATGAAATTTCTTTTAATTTAAGAGAGCCTTCCATAGATACCGCGTAGTCAAGATTTCTTCCTATAAAGAATATTGAATGGCAGTTGAAAAATTTTGAGGCTAGATATTGAACTTCTTCCTTGGACTCAAGAATTGCTGCTACTTTATCAGGCAGTGTTTCAATTTCAGAAATGAAATTTGCATATTCTCCTGAAGTAAGCATGCCAAGCTTTTCGGCCATATATGCGGCTATAAGATAAATTACGGCAAGCTGTGTACTGTAAGCCTTTGTTGTTGCGACTGCTATTTCGGGGCCAGCCCAGGTATAGATAACATCATCAGAAGCGTTTGCGATAGCACTGCCGACAACATTGACAATAGAAAGTATTCTGGCACCGTGATTTTTTGCTTCTTTAAGAGCAGCAAGCGTGTCAGCGGTTTCGCCTGACTGACTGATTACAATTACAAGGTCGTTGTTGTTTATAATCGGGTCACAGTAACGGAATTCTGACGCAACCTGAACTTCGACAGGAATACGGCACATTTTTTCAATTACATATTTACCAACTACACCTACATGATAGGCGCTGCCGCAGGCTACTATATAAATTTTGTTTATATTCTTTATATCCTTTGTTGTTAGAGAAATGTCATCAAGAACAATTTTTCCATCTTTTATTCGGGGATTTATTGTATCGCGTATTGCTTTTGGCTGTTCCTCTATTTCTTTCATCATGAAATGCTCATAACCGCCTTTTTCAGCGGCGCTTATGTCCCAATCGACCGTGAATTTTTCTTTTTTTAGTTCTTCCTTGTCTTTGTTATATACCTTAACACTGTCTTTTTTCAAAACGACAACTTCATTATCCTCCAGATAATATATATCGCGGGTATGCTTTAGAATAGCTGTAACATCAGAAGCTATAAAATTCTCGTTTGTACCAAGTCCTACAATCATAGGACTTGATTTTCTTACAGCGATAAATTGGTCCGGATATTCAGAACACAGAACACCCAGAGCATATGAACCTTCGACACGGTTTATAACCTTTATCATGGCATCCATGATATCTCCGCTGTAATAATATTCAAACAGGTGAGCTATAACCTCTGTATCTGTTTCTGAAATGAATTCAAATCCCTTGTCAGACAACTCTTTTTTGAGAGAAATATAGTTTTCAATAATACCGTTATGTACAACAGCAAATCTTCCGGACATTGAAAGATGGGGGTGAGAGTTTACATCCGATGGCTCTCCGTGAGTTGCCCATCTGGTATGTCCGATACCCATGGAGCCGCGAAGTCCTCCGCCGTTATCTGTTTTTTCAGAAAGAACGGCCAATCTTCCCTTTGCTTTTGCAACCTCTAAATTATAGTCATTAAAAACAGCGATACCAGCGCTGTCATAACCTCTGTATTCAAGCTTTGAAAGGCCGTCAAGAAGTATGGGAGCCGCCTGCTTTTCGCCGATGTAACCTACAATACCGCACATTGTATATTATCCTCCTTA
>CAJUFV010000027.1 GCA_910585795.1 uncultured Clostridia bacterium
ATATACACAGATATAGGAAAACAGCTTTATAATATTGAGCTTATTGATTTGATTAGTGAATTTAATCAGAATAAGGATAATATACAACTATTTTATAAAACCGACCATCACTGGACGTCGGAAGGCGCGTATACTGCTTGTCGGCTGTGGGCGAAAAGGGAAGGCATACAGGTAAGAGAAAAAAAAGATTACATGATAGAGGTATCAGATAATTTTTATGGTACGGCGTATACAAAAAGCGCATTGTGGAATGAAAAACCAGATAAGCTTGAGATATGGGAATATCCGATAAATGTTAGTGTGTTTATAGAGGGTAAAGAGCATCATAGTATGTTTTTTAAAGAACATCTGGATGAACAGGATAGATATTCTATATTTCTTGATGGGAATCACGGCTTTGAAAGAATAATAAATAATAACAATCCTGACGGAAGAAAAATTTTGGTAATAAAAGATTCATACGCGCATGTGTTTATTCCTTTTATGGCCGAGTATTGCTCACAAATTGATATGGTGGATTTACGATATTATTTTGATAGTGTTTCAGAGCTTACGAATAATAACATATATGATGAAGTAATGGTGATTTATGGAATAAGTAATTTTTGTGAGTCCAATGATTTGTCAATATTACAGTAACAAGCAAAAACAGCGTTCATTATTGAACGCTGTTTTTGTTATTTAATTTCCGCAAGTGAAATAACATCAACTGTGTCAGGAGTATATTGATGTTCCATTACATCGACAAGCGCGTTTACTGTATCAAGACTTGTCATGATAGATACAGAACATTCTATAGCTGTACGTCTTATCTTAAAGCCGTCTGAATGAACATCGTTGCCTTTTTTTGGAATATCAATAATAAGGTCAATCATTCCGCTTCGGATAACATCAAGCACGTTTGGCACGCCTTCGGAAATTTTCTTTGCTGTCTGAACCGGAATGTTATTATCCTCAAGCAGTTTGGCTGTACCTGATGTCGCTATAAAATTACATCCGAGAGCTGCAAATCTTTTTGCGATAGGCAGGAAGTTGTCTTTATCAAGGTCACGTACTGTAACCAGTATTGTAGAGCCTGCTGACGGTATCGCAGTACCCGCTGAAGTAAAGCCTTTATACATAGCCTCATGGAAGTTGTGTCCGACACCGAGTACTTCTCCTGTAGAGCGCATTTCCGGACCAAGACTAACTTCAACACGCGGCAGCTTTTCTGTAGAGAAAACCGGTACTTTAATAGCCACTGTATTTGTTTGAGGCGCTATGCCAGTTGAATATCCCATTTCCTTAAGTGTTTTGCCAAGCATAATATTTGTTGCGATATCAATTACAGGAACATTAGTTACCTTTGTTATATAAGGAACAGTGCGGCTTGAACGAGGATTTACCTCAATAATATATAGTTCATCGCGAAATTCAATAAACTGAATATTAATCATACCTATGACATTTAGCTCACGGGCTATCTTATAGGTGACATCAACAATTTTATCTACTATATCTGAAGGTACATTCTGCGGTGGATAAATAGAGATTGAGTCTCCGCTGTGAACTCCGGCGCGTTCAAGATGTTCCATAATACCTGGAATGAGAACATCAGTACCGTCGCATATCGCATCGACTTCAAGCTCGCGTCCGCCGAGGTAACGGTCAATAAGCACTGGATTTTTCGTATCCTTTATAAAGGCGTCAGTAAGATATCTTACAAGGTCAATTTCATTTCTGGTAATTTCCATACCTTGACCGCCAAGTACGTATGACGGACGTACAAGTAAAGGATATTCCAGCTTATTAGCTTCTTCAATACCTTCTTTAACGCTCCATACGGCTTTTCCTTTAGGGCGTTTGATATTGAGCTTTTCAAGCATTTCATCAAATTTTTCTCTGTCCTCTGCTTCATCTATATATTTTGGCTGAGTACCAAGTACGGGTACATTCATTTGGTCAAGGAAGTTTGCGAGCTTTATAGCTGTCTGACCGCCAAACTGTAAAATGACGCCGTCAGGTTTTTCTAGAAGAATAATATTATATACATCTTCTTCTGTAAGCGGTTCAAAATACAGCTTGTCTGATGTGTCAAAATCTGTGCTGACGGTTTCAGGATTGTTGTTTATGATAATGGTTTCAACTCCTGCTTTTTCAAGTGACAGAACCGAGTGAACACTGCAATAGTCAAATTCAATACCCTGACCGATTCTGATAGGACCTGAGCCTATAACAATGACCTTCTTTTTGTCAGAGGGGAAGGATTCGGTTGTTTCATCGTATGTTGAATAATAATATGGTGAAACAGCTTCAAATTCACCGGCACAGGTATCAACCATTTTATAAACCGGTGTAATGCCCAGCATTGTACGCAGCTTAAATACTTCGTCTGCGCTGCATCCGATAAGCTCTGAAATACCCTTATCAGAAAAGCCCATTTTCTTATATTTTTTCAGCATATCATAATTGAGCTCAGTAAGCTTGTATTTTTTCAGTTCTTCCTCTGCATCAACGATATTTTTGATTTTTTGCAGGAAGAATGGGTCCATACCTGTGATTTCTGCCAGCTTGTCCATATTATAATTTCTGCGGATAAGCTCGGCAAGGTCAAACAGACGTTCATCATCAGGAACGATAACACGCTGCTTAAGCTCAATTGTTGTGCGCTGCTTTGATGATTTTCTTTCCAGAGTATACTGCTTGATTTCAAGTGAGCGTATACCCTTTAGAAGCGACGCTTCAAGAGTGTTGCCGATAGACATAATTTCGCCCGTCGCCATCATTTTAGTGCCAAGATTTCTCTTTGCGCCAAAAAATTTGTCGAACGGCCATTTTGGAATTTTTGTTACAACGTAATCTATAGCTGGCTCAAAGCAGGCAAAGGTTTTGCCTGTAACAGCGTTTTTGATTTCATCAAGGTTATAGCCAAGAGCGATTTTTGCGGCTATTTTGGCAATAGGATAACCTGTTGCTTTTGAGGCGAGAGCAGAAGAACGGCTCACACGCGGATTTATTTCAATAACCGCGTAGTTAAAACTTTCAGGGTCAAGAGCAAACTGTACATTACAGCCGCCTTTTATTTCGATAGAGTTGATAATATCAATTGCCGCCTTTCGAAGCATCTGATATTCTTTATCAGCAAGGGTAAGTGCGGGAGCAACAACAATGGAGTCACCCGTATGTACACCTACAGGGTCGATATTTTCCATTGAACATACAGTGATACAGTTACCGGCGCCGTCGCGCATAACTTCAAACTCAATTTCTTTCCAGCCCTTGATGGATTTTTCCAGAAGAACCTGACCAACTCGTGAAAGATGAAGTCCCTGAGACAAAATAGTTTCAAGCTGTTCAGGATTTTCAGCGATACCGCCGCCGGTGCCGCCTAGTGTATATGCCGGACGGACAATAACAGGATAACCAATTTGTTTTGCGAAAGCAAGACCTGACTCAAGGTCTGTAACTATTTCCGAGGGGGCGATTGGCTGATTCGTGCGTTCCATAAGTCTCTTAAAGCTGTCACGGTCCTCTCCTTCTTTTATAGATGGAATTGAAGTGCCGATAATATTCATGTTATATTTGTCAAATACACCATTGTCATAAAGCTCGCAGGCGAGATTAAGACCTGTCTGACCGCCCATACCGGCGATTACAGAATCAGGACGTTCCTTCTGAATAATTTTTTCAACATATTCAGCGGTAAGAGGCTCAATATATGTATGTGTAGCCATACCTCTATCTGTCATAATGGTAGCAGGATTTGAGTTAACAAGAACAACCTCTATGCCTTCATCCTTGATAGCCTGACATGCCTGTGTGCCCGAATAGTCAAATTCAGCAGCCTGTCCTATGACAATTGGTCCTGAACCTATAACAAGAACTTTTTTTATACTTTTATCTAAAGGCATATTATCTTACCTCCTTTAAAAATCTGTCAAATAGCCAGCCGGTATCAAGCGGCCCGGGAGACGCTTCTGGGTGGAACTGAACACTCTGCACGGGCAGTGTTTTATGTTTTATACCTTCGCAGGTTCCGTCGTTTACGTTAATAAAGGTTTCTTCAATTTCAGCGGGATAATCGGCGAGAATGTAGTTATGATTCTGACTGGTGATAAATACATTGCCTGATTTAAGGTCTTTAACAGGATGGTTTCCGCCGTGATGACCGAATTTAAGCTTCTTTGTGGTACATCCAAGAGCAAGTCCGATTATCTGATGTCCCATACAAATACCGCATATTGGGTATTTGCCTATAAGCTGCTTTACTGTATCAACTGTTCCGGGAGCGTCAAGCGGGTCACCGGGACCATTTGAAAGGAATACAAGGTCAGGATTAACATTTTCAATTTTTGCTGCATCGGTATCAGCAGGAAATACAGTCAGCTTGCAGCCTCGGCTTGCAAGGTCGCGGACAATACCCTGTTTTGCGCCCATATCAATAAAAGCTACATGGATTCTGCCTGTTTCATTTACGGTATACACGCTTTCCGCGGTGGTACTCATAATAACATTGCTGTTATCCAGTGAGTTCATAAGGATATTAATATCATTATCACTGGGGTCGCCGGTCATGATAACACCCTTCATTGTACCGGCTTCACGGATAATTCTTGTAAGCGCGCGCGTGTCAATACCTTCCAGCCCGACAACACCCTGTTCACGGAGAAAGTCATCAAGATTCATTTCATTTCTGAAATTAGAAGGGAAATCGCATTTTTCTCTTACAACAAACGCTTTAAGATTTGTATGTTTTGCCTCCATATCTTCAAGATTAATTCCGTAGTTACCGATTAGAGGGAAAGTCATAGTAACAATCTGTCCCGCAAAAGATGGGTCAGTAAGAGTTTCCTGATAACCTGTCATACCGGTAGTGAAAACAACCTCTCCGACGATATTTTTCTCTGCGCCGAAAAGTGTTCCTGAAAAACGCATACCGTTTTCCAAAATAAGCTGTGCTTTCATAACAATCTCCTTCCTTTTAGTTATTTAGACATATTAGTCCAAAAAAAAAGACAATGAATACATTGCATTGTCAATTGGTTTTAAAAAATGAAAATAGAAATAAAGGGGAAACATAATACCCGATGCCTGCGTATATTAAGCTGTAACCGCTGTGGCTTTGCATATCTGTTCGCTCCTTTTACTTATTTATATAATTGTACCATTCTAAAAGAAATTTGTCAATATATTGTTCGGAATTTGCAAAGATATATTAAGGTTTGTATAATTCTTATAAAAGAGATAAGTATGAAAACAATATATTTTGACTTGTTGGCTAAAATTAGAAAAATATGTTGACAAAATTTTTTAATGGAAGTATAATTATGGTGTAATAAACAATGAGCAGACACAAGGGCGTGTTTGTATGCATAGCATACAAACACGTTTTTCTGTATTATTGTTTATAATAAATGTTAATTTTAGGCACAAAGACGTGTTTGCCGTATGATGTATGGCGGACGCGTCTTTTTGTTTAAAGGAAAGGGGAGCTTAGTCATGGCGGAAATGACAAAAATTGAAATTATTACCAGACAGAGCAAGCTTGAAGAATTAAAAACGGCTTTGAATGAAATCGGCATCAATGGTATGACGGTTACAAATGTTCTGGGCTATGGGGCGCAGAAGGGACAGAAACATAAGTACAGGGGGGTTGAGTATAATGTCGACCTTCTGCCTAAGGTTAAGGTTGAGATGGTTGTGTGCAGCGTTCCTGTAGAGGATGTTGTAAATACCGCGGTCTCGGTTCTTAGAACGGGAGAGATTGGTGACGGTAAAATATTTGTTTCACCTGTTGCTAGGGTTATCAAGGTCAGAACGGGCGAGGAAGACAGAGATGCTCTTCTATAGGAAGAAAAGGGAGGGATTGAGTAGATGATGAGTATGGAATTATTAACAACATCGGTAGATTGCTTCTGGCTGTTTTTCGGCGGTGTGCTGGTGTTTTTTATGCAGACAGGTTTCACAATGGTTGAGGCGGGCTTTACAAGAAGTAAAAATACAGGTAATATTATAATGAAGAACATAGTGGATTTTATGTTCGGTTCTATTATTTATTGGGTCATTGGTTATGGGCTTATGTACGGAGAAGGAAACGGCTTTATAGGTATTCCGTTCGGAGATATGTTTATGAATGGTATGGCCGGCGCGGGAAATGTTGATTATACGGCTTTGTTTTTTCAAACTGTATTCTGTGCTACATCAGCGACTATTGTTTCAGGGGCAATGGCTGAAAGAACGAATTTTAAGGCATATTGCATATACAGTGCGGCTATTTCATTATTTATATATCCAATTGCGGGACATTGGGTATGGGGCGGCGGTTGGCTGTCGAAGCTTGGATTTCATGATTTTGCCGGTTCGGCAATTGTACATATGCTTGGGGGTACGCTGTCCTTTGTAGGAGCGGCAATTTTAGGCCCTAGAATCGGCAAGTATACAAAAGATGGAAAGACCAATGCTATTTTGGGACATAATATTCTTATCGGTGCTCTTGGAGTGTTGATTTTGTGGGTAGGCTGGTTTGGATTCAACCCGGCGTCAACCGGCAGACTTTCAGACGGCGGTGTGCAGACAGCCGCCAAGGTATTCATTACGACAAATCTGGCAGCATGCGCGGCAGCGATGGCATCTATGTTTTTTACATGGTTTCGTTATGGTAAGCCGGATGTTTCGATGACTCTGAACGGTATTTTGGGAGGGCTTGTAGCAGTTACGGCATCCTGTGACCTTGTATCTCCGTTTGCGTCTGTTATAATCGGTGTTGTAGGAGGTGTGCTTATGTGTCTTGCGATTCCGTTTATCGACACGAAGCTGAGAATAGATGACCCTGTAGGAGCGGTCAGTGTACACGGAATATGTGGATTATGGGGAACTCTTGCCGTAGGATTGTTTGCCAGTGACTCAACTGCCGGCGCGGAAATGATGGGATTATTTTACGGAGGCGGTTTCAGAACATTGGGGATTCAGGCGCTTGGAGCAACGGCATTGATTTTATGGGCCGCGATTATCGGAGGATTTTTCTTCTTCATACTTAATAAGGCTGGACTCTTGCGCGCTAAGTCGCGCGAAGAGGTTGAGGGACTTGACTCTACGGAGCATGGTCTTGCATCGGCTTATCCTGATTTTGTGACAACATCAAACGAGAAAAAGTCAATGTAATTTAATATAGTAATTTTCATTTGAATATTAATACTACCCCCTGAAAATGACTGCTTATGTGGTTCTTTTCAGGGGGAATTATATGTGGTTATATTATTAAATAAACTATTATGATTTCATTTTGTGTATTTACGAGCTTTAGCTTCAGAGTGTTTTTCTGAATTGGTAATGAATTAAAAAGTATCTCAATTATAATAAATTATTGTCAGGCTGTGGCTATGGTCTAAGTGTTATTTATCGTATGAAATCATTCCCTTTTTAAGTCCTTGGGAGTGACATAAATAGTGTTATAATGGTCGTATATTACCATTCCAGGTTTTGCCCCATTAGGCTTTTTGACATTTTTAATCTGTGTGAAGTCAACAGGTACTTGTGATGAATCGCGTCCTTTTGAATAATATGCCGCAAGCTGAGCAGCTTCCATAATAGTGGTTTTGGGCACCTCCTTGTCGATGCCGAGCTTTATTACTGTGTGAGAACCATGTATGTTTTTAGTATGAAACCATAAATCAGAGGAGTTTGCGAAGCGAAGTGTAAGATAATCATTCTGGGAATTACTTTTTCCCACATAAATATCAAAACCATCACTGCTCACAAAGTGTAGAGGTTTTGAAGCCGACTGCTTTTGCTTCTTTGGATTTGTTTTTCTGTTAAGATAACCCTCGTCTATAAGCTCGGAGCGGATGGCATTTAGGTCGCTTTCTGTATCAGCTGTTTCAACCGCAGCAAGAGTGCTTTCAAGATATTCAAGATCAGACCTCGCGTTTTTTATCTGCTTTGCCGCTTCAATTTCCGCTGTTTTGGCCTTATTGTATTTTTTGTAATATTTCTGCGCGTTTTGTGACGGAGTAAGCTGCGGGTCAAGCGTGATTTTAATAACCGGTGAATTATTTTCGTAGTAATTTTGTATTTCCGCTTCTTTTTGCCCTTGTTTAATTCTGTACAAATTAGCCATAATAAGATCGCCGTAAATTTTATGTCTGTCTTTTTTTTCGGAATCATTCAATGTTTTTGTCAGAATAACTAATTTTTTGGAAACACGCTCTATATTGTTTGAAAGCAGCTTTACAAGGTCGGCGCTTTTCTGACGCATTCTTTCGTGCATATCACGCGTTTTGTAAAAATTGTCAAGCAGGACATTTATACTGTCAAAGGGCTTTATTTCAGCAAGCGATTCATATTGTTTTATTTTTATGGGACTAAAATCCATAAGCTTTCCTGATGAAATATCAATAATCATACATGGTGAAAAATCGTTATTTTTTACAGCTTTGGCAAGCTGTACAGTTTCATATAAAATTTTATTTCGTCCGCTGTCAGTCAGCTCGCTGTTTTTTATATCTGTTCTTCCGAAAGCGCGGTGTACAATTTCGCGTGCTGTAAGAGGGCTTATTCCGGCTACAGAAGAAAGAATGGACTTGTCTGCGCTCTGAATTATCTGAGAGAAGTCTATGCTAATACTGTCTTCAATATCAGTCAAGTCAATTTTTTTCTGGAGCGGAGGAGCGGAGTATTGAAGTCCGGGCATGAGCTGTCTTACTGAGCTTATTGTGAAATCAATATGCTTTATACAGTCTAGAATTTTCATATCCTGATTTGTAAGTATTATATTTGAATGTCTGCCCATAATTTCTATAATAAGATATTTTGTTGTAAGGTCACCAAATTCGTCATAGCTTTCTATAGAAAAACGGATAATACGCTCAAATCCTTCTTGTTCAATACAAGTAATTTTACCGCTGCCGATATGCTTTCTCAGAAGCATACAAAACATTGGTGCTGTTATAGGATTTTTTTTTGATATATTTGTAAAATGTACTCTGGGATGTGCCGGACTGGCTGATATAACAAGTTTATAATTGTCTGTTACAGTACGGATATGTACTGTGATTTCATCCTTTTCCGGCTGATGTATTTTATCTATGCGTCCGTTTATAAGTTTATTCTGTAGTTCATTTACAAGACAACGGACTGTCACTGCGTCAAATGCCATAATAACCTCCGCTTTTATTTTATAATATAA
>CAJUFV010000028.1 GCA_910585795.1 uncultured Clostridia bacterium
AAAATACCAGATAAATACTTTACAACAATTAAAAAAAGCAGTATAATATAAATTGGTAAATAAATTTTATTTTTATATATAAAGTAAAAGGAGCGTTCAGAATGGAAATCAAAATTACAAAAACAACTAATCCGAAGCAAAAGCCCTCTGACCAATCTAAGCTTGGCTTTGGTAAATATTATACTGACCACATGTTCATTATGAACTATGACAAAGGTCAAGGCTGGCATAATGCCAGAATAGTACCTTATGGTCCGTTTGAGCTTGACCCCGCTTCAATGGTTCTTCATTACGCGCAGGAAATTTTTGAAGGACTGAAAGCATACCGCACCGCTGACGGCAGTATTCAGCTATTCCGTCCGGAAAAAAATATGGCTAGAATGAATGTTTCCTGTGAACGTCTTTGTATTCCTGAAATTGATGAAGAATTTGCAATCAAAGCAATTAAGACCCTTGTTAAGGTTGACGAGGACTGGATTCCATCTCAGGACGGAACTTCACTTTATATAAGACCATATATTTTTGCAACGGACGCACATGTAGGCGTTCACCCGGCAGAGCATCTTATCTTTGCTATTATTCTTTCTCCTGTAGGAGCTTATTATCCGCAGGGTATTGCGCCTGTAAAAATATTTGTTGAGCAGAAATATGTACGCGCTGTAGCTGGAGGAACAGGCTTTACAAAAGCGGGAGCTAACTATGCTATTTCTCTTAAAGGTCAGGAGGAAGCCGCCGCGCAGGGATATATCCAAACATTATGGCTTGACGGTGTTGAGAAAAAATATATCGAAGAAGTAGGCTCAATGAATGTATTCTTTAAAATTAACGGCGAAATTATAACTCCCGCGCTTGTTGGTTCAATTCTTGGCGGTATTACAAGAATGTCCATTATTGAGCTGCTTAAGGCAAAGGGCTACAAGGTATCAGAGCGCAGAATTTCAATTAATGAACTCGTTGAAGCCTATAAATCAGGCAAGCTTGAAGAAGCATGGGGTACAGGTACCGCGGCTGTTATTTCTCCAATCGGTGAGCTTAAATACGGTGATTTGATAATGCAGGTGAATAACGGTGAAATCGGTGAAATTTCACAAATGTGCTATGATATTCTTACAGGCATTCAATGGGGAAAAATCAATGATGAGTTTAATTGGACAGTTAAACTTGATGATTAGTATTTAAAAATACAGACCAGGTGTTACTAAACGAGTGACACCTGTTTTTTTGTGAAAAATTTTCTTTTTATTTGTTGCTTTTCAAAATAATATTTGATATAATTACATGAAATTTAAAATAAACGAGGTAAAATTAATGACAGAATCAGAAAAAATGTTAGCCGGTAAAATATATGACCCTTCAGATAAAGCGCTTGAAAAACAGCGCGCAACAGCTCACAGATTATCAAAGAATTATAACGACACTTATGATGATAATAAAAAACGCGGTAAAATTTTAAAAAAGCTTATACCGCATATGGGGGAAGGCACATATCTTCAGGGGCCTATTCAGTTTGATTACGGAATTAATACAAGTTTTGGTATAAACTGTTATGCTAATTTTAATCTTGTTGTTCTTGACTGTTGCCGCGTTACAATAGGCAATGATGTTTTCTTTGGCCCAAATTGTACAATTGCCACTCCTGTTCATCCGCTTTTGCCGGAGGAACGCAAATTACGGCGAAGAGATAACGGAGATTTATATGATTTAGAATATGCAAAACCTATTATCATAGAAGATGACTGTTGGATTGCCTCCAATGTAACGATATGCGGCGGAGTAACTATTGGTAAAGGCAGCGTCATAGGAGCAGGCAGTGTTGTAACAAAAGATATACCGCCAAATACCCTTGCCGCAGGAAATCCATGCAGAGTAATACGAAAAATTACACAAGCTGATTCCATAGAATTAAAAAAAGGATTATTTTAATCAATTTTCTATATTCAAAATAAATATTATCGTGAAACAATATGCACTCAAAAATTATACAGGTTTCTGAGTGCATATATTTTTCTTACATAAAAACAGGACGCACTAACGCGCGTCCCGAAATAAATTACAAAACTGCTTCCCACAATTCTGGATGCGGATTTGCTATAACCTCTGTATTAATAAGTACCCCCTGCTGAGCGGCAATTCTTGCGCCTGCCTCAACTCCGGCTTTAACATCAGCAACATCACCAGTCATAGAAACAAAACATTTACCTGCCATACCACGGGCAACACGAACCTCTATAAGCTCAATATCTCCCGACTTCACAGCAGCGTCAGCCGCCTCAATAGCACTTGCCGCTGTAAATGTTTCTACAATTCCAAATGCTTTTTTTTCTTTGACATTAGCCGTTCCGCAAATTGCCTCAAACACATGTTCACCAAGATTACCTATAACAAACTTATCAATAAGCGCGTCCTCCGCTACAAGCTCTGCTCTGTCTACAGCAGCATGTATAGCTGAAAGCTCTCCGCCTACAATAGTTACAAACTTACCCGGACATACCGAGCCTGAACTGATAAGCGTAATTCCGGCACTCTTAAGCATTTCATCTGTCACAACAACGCCCTTAGATACATTCTTTACTTCAACTAATCCTATGGAATTCATCATATTTCACCCACTATCTTTCAATAATAACAAATCTGTCAGTAATATCCCTGACTTTTCCGTCAATACTTGAATGCATTGTAGTACCCAAGTCCTCATAAGCTGTTCGTGCAACAACATCACCGGTCTTAACCTTATCACCCACTTTAACAGTTGCACTGGCAGGTTTACCGACATGCTGTTTTAGCTCAATATAAACATTATCCGGTGAGAATTCCATATAATTTCTCTCAACCCTGGATTTAACATATTTTCTTATTCCAAGTCTGTCTATCAATACAGACGAAGAGACAAGCCTTGAGGCTCTTTCTTCTCTGACTTTTTCAGGAGCTTTGTTATTTTGACGTTTCAAACCATGTCTTCCCAGCTGACCTTTAACCTCCATTGAAATGGCCTGAGGGTCTAACATCTGCTGGCAGCCTATAACCGTGCACACACCACAGCCGCAGCATAAGGCCGACTGTAAAAAGCTTTCGGCATCCTGTACCTCACTGTGTGAAGCGGCGCGTACTGTCTTATGCACCTGAATATCATATCCCAGCAAGCGTCTGGGACACATATCACTGCACATTGTACAGTTACAGCATGCCGCGGACGCGCGCTTTAATGTCATGGACATAGGTCTTTTTTTACGCTGGATTATTGAATGAGTTTCAGGAAAAATAAGAAGTCCCTTTGTTGTTTTGGTAACAACATCATTCTCAAGGTCAACAAGCTTACCCATCATAGGCCCGCCGTTTATAACCTCTTTACCGTCAAGGTCACCATAACCGGCGATTTCAAGAAGCTCCTTTAGCTTCATACCAACTGGCGCTTTAATTGTAATATCCTCTTTTGTATCACCGCCAATGGTAATATATTTTTGAACAACAGGTATTCCCTTTTTAACCGCGCAATGGATGTTATAAACTGTTTCAACATTTATAACCATTACGCCTACCATCACAGGTATAGCTCCTTCAGGAATAATTTTGCCTGTAGTTTCATATGTAAGAACAACCTCGTCACCCGCAGGATATATATCAGGAATTTCTTTTATATGCACCCTTGTTCCCTCAAGCGACGCAACAATCTTTTTATCAAGAAGATGCATATTTTTTCCCTTAATACCGATAATTGCCTCATCTGCACCCATTGTATCAATGAGCAGATTAAGGGTATCAACAAGCGAATCTAAATGATGCTCTAGAAGATGATGGTCAACCATCATCAGTGGCTCACATTCCGCCGCATTTACTACAATCTGTTTTACCTTATCCGAAAATTTTCTATGCGTAGGAAATCCGGCGCCGCCCGCTCCGACAATACCCGCATCATATACAATTTTCTGAAGCTCCTCAAATGTCATTTTGCTTCTTCCTCCCCAAAAGAGATATTGTAACTATAATCAGCATTGTTTCTCATCAAGAATACCGACAATTGCTGCGTCAACAGGCACATCTGTCTTACCAAGCGCGGCTCTTGCACTGCTGCCGGTAGTTATAATAACATCCTCGCCTATACCGGCCCCAACAGCGTCAACAGCGACGAGAAATTTATCAACAAGCTGTCTGTTCTCAATGCACTGTACAAGCATAAACTTATATCCTACAAGACTTTCAAGCTTATGCGTGGAAACAACACTTCCATATACTCTGCCAATAATCATATAATCAATCCTCTTACCAGACTTAGTCTGATATAGTCTATTTTTCTAAAATCACAACTCTGTCACCTGTTTTAATTGCACAGGCATTCGCATCATCTGTATCGATGTGCATTTCCGTATTAAAGTCTTCTCTTACTCTTACCTGAACGTTATAAAAACGTGTCGGCTTTGAGTTCTGGATTTCAACATCAACAATGTCGTTATCCTTAATTCCGTATCTCTCCGCATCTGACGGAGTCATATGTATATGTCTGTTAGCTATAATACAGCCTTCATTTAAAAATATACTGCCCTTTGGACCTACCAGCGCCATCGGCGCGCTGCCCTTTAATTCGCCTGAAGGACGTACAGGCGGACTAATCTTAAGCTTAAAGGTATCTGTTCTAGAAACCTCAACCTGTGACTGTCCTCTTACCGGACCAAGCACACGAACCCCCTCAATCGAGCGAAGTGACGGACTTACCAGTGTGACGCATTCTTCCGCGGCAAACTGGTCACCCATAAGCATTTTTTTTATCGTAAGCTCATGACCTTTACCGAAAAGTGTTTCCAAATCTTCCTGTGACAAATGTACGTGTCTTGCCGACACGCCCACCTTTATACCGCTGTCTGCCTCTTTTCGCTTAAGCACATCAGCAACAGCTTTAGCAATCATATCCTGCAAATTGTTGTCCATTCTTTTTCCCTCCTGAAAATTGAGGTTTTTCCTTTTAATGCGGGAGAACTATACTCCCGCATTAAGGGAATAATTGACTTTTGTAAATTCTCTTATGTACTGTTACACAAGAATCATAGCACGGTCTGAAATTAGATAGCCGGCAAAATCTTTTCTACATCATTATGCGGACGAGGGATTACATGTACTGATACAAGCTCACCCAGTCTTGCGCCTGCTGCGCTGCCTGCGTCTGTAGCAGCCTGAACCGCGCCCACATCGCCTCTTACCATTACTGTTACAAGACCGCTGCCTATTCTTTCTGTACCAATTAATGTAACATTTGCGGCTTTAACCATTGCGTCTGCAGCTTCAATTGCCGCAACCAAACCTCTTGTTTCCACCATACCTAATGCTTCTACTGCCATTTTAATTTCCTCCTATTTTTTTGGGCTGTGCCCTTTTTTACTTAATTTTTATTATATATTATGAAGTCAGTCCGTTAAGATTAACTTCTTAATATCAAAGTATTTTCCGTTAATAAATATACGGTTCTATTTTGTTTTCTTCGGACGACCGCGTTTAGCAGCAGGCTTTTGCTCTGCTTTTGATGAAGCAGCCTTTTTAGCCGAAGCTGTTTTTTTCACTGATTGTACTGAAGCAGCCGTTCTCACATGCGTTCCTGCAATTTCTGCATTTGGAGCGCTTTCTTCATCATCAAGATGAAGGAATTTTAATATCTCATTATGAGGTCTCGCTATAACCTGCGACGCTTTTAAGCAGTCATTTTGTTTAGCTCTTGCAACACCCGCATCAACTGCGGCTTGTACAGAAGTAAGCTCGCCTTTCACAACAATTGTCACAAGTCTGCCGCCTAACTTTCTTTCAGTTGCAACAAATTCAACATCCGCCGCTTTAAGCATATCATCCAGCATTATAATCGCATTTCCTAATGCGCTTACCTCAACCAAACCTAATGAATATTCCATAAACTACCTCCCTTTATCTAACAGAAAACTGTTTCTTTTTACATTCTTGTTTTCCATTAGCAAAATGCTGACTAACTTTTGTGCTTAAAAGCACAGTTTAAATCAGAGGTTTTTAAATTGAAGGCAGAATTTTCGCAACATCATCATGAGGACGCGGAATAACATGCACCGCATATACCTCACCGATTTCCCTGGCAACTGCCTCACCCGCTTTTACAGCGGCTTGTACAGCGTCAACATCACCTTCAATAACTACATTTACAAGACCGGAACCTATTTTTTCAGTTCCTACTACCCATACGTCAGCGGCTTTGGTCATAGCGTCAGAAGCTTCAATAGAAGCGGTAAGACTTCTTGTTTCAATAAATCCCAATGCTTTCATTGAATTATTCCTTTCCTTTCTTAACTGTAAGCGAATACAATTATTAATGACATATACAAACTATCCTCAAAGTAACATAAACAGCGTTATTTATACTTTAAGCGTTATTAGGTATATGACCAACCCTATCTCTGCCTACGCTTACGCGCTTTGCCATTTTCTGAGCATCATCAGTAGGTCTTGCAATTATATGCTTGTTTATTAATCCCGAAACACCTTCAGCGGCTCTTGCAGCCGCGTCTACCGCGGCAGTGACCGCGCTTACGCTTCCCTGAAGCTTAACCGCCATAATAAGAGGTACTTCCACTGATTCAGCATTTGCGGGTTTGTTGGAATCAATCGCAATAATCCTTACGTCTGCCGCCTTTGCAGCGGCATCCGCAGCAGTTATTGCGGTTACAAAACCAAACATTTCAATAATTCCTATTGCATCATTCATTGTTACACCTGTCCTTTCCTTAATTCAGAAGGATTAAAAATCTTTATTGATGTAAGCAATTTTCAGACCCTTTTGAGCAAGATTTGTCTCAAGAGCTTCATTCAGTTCATTCAAACCAAATCTATGTGTAATCAATTCCTTTATCGGAAGTCCGATTGCGTTAGCTCTCTTAAGAAAATCAAATGTTGTAGCATAATCTCTAAGTGTATAAACCCAAGAGCCTACAAGTGTAATTTCCTTTGAGCATAAATCAAAATGCGGATTAATTGTCGCATCACCGCCGTTAATAAAGAAACCAAGCTCACAAAGTCCTCCGCCATTCCTGATAAAATGATAAATATTGCTGTGAGCAACGGGAGAACCTGTACACTGGAATGCAAAATCCGCAAGATAACCGCCGAAAGTATCCTTAACAGCATTTGCAAGATTATCAATTCCCTTATGATTCATAAAATTAACTGTCGCCTTTGCGCCCATTCTTTTTGCGAATTCAAGTCTTTGCTCATTGCCGTCAACAGCAACGATATTTTCAACACCCATTGTACGCAAAACCGCAATACATATAAGACCGATAGGACCACAGCCCTGAACAACAACCTTTGAATTAAATCTCAAAATATCTGTTGTCTTTGCTCTTTCAACAGCATGTACAAGCACTGCGCAAGGTTCAATAAGAATTCTTGAATCAAGGTCAAGGTCTGATACATTAAAAAATGTTGAACCAAACTTACCGCCCCTGATAAAGATGTAATCACTGTACCAGCCATTCAAATGAACATCATCATCCGGAAGAAGTCCGTATACATCGGCTCCTCCAACATTCTGTTTATTAAGGTCATACATTGTTATATCAGGATCATCCTTGAATATCATACATGTAACAATCTTATCTCCAACCTTTACAGGTTTGCCGGCGCTATCCACTTTCACATTCTTACCCATCTTGACGATTTCACCTGTACCCTCATGACCAAGAACTACCGGAATAAGCGAGAATGGGTCATTCTTATATTCGTGAGCGTCTGTACCGCAGACACCGCAGCCCTCAACCTTCACAAGAATATCGTCATCACCAACCTCCGGAATAGGATATTCCTGAATTTCAAAATGCTTGAGGTCAGTCATCATAGCGACTTTTGCCGTCTTTGGAATATCGCCTTTTGTACCGCATGAACAGCCGCCGGAGCATTGCTTCCGCGGAGTCGCTGCCGGAGCACCGCCTGTCATTTCCTGCAAAACCTGAGCGACAAGCTTTGCAACTTCATTTTCATTTATTGTCAAGGTTATCATCTCCCTTTCTGAATAATATGCAGTATAACTGTTTTAACAATGTTAAAAATTCTATAACATAGAAAACCATTTACCGCCGCAAAAATAACCAAAAGTATTCAACACTTTTTATACAATATTAAGAGCATCTGAAAGTACACATCTTCTCTGACGCGTAAAGCTCCTCGGAGAAGTAATACCCTCGCCTGTAGGACCTGCTATAGTAAATGTTGTCCATCCCTCAGCGTTAAAGCCTATACCGGCATAGCTTGGAGCATTTTTCACAAAAATTGTTGTGCAGATTGCTTTTGCGTACTGCGTCATGTGGTCAACATTTTTTGAATGCAGATGCGCGCTGTGACGGTTACCATGTTCAGCCTTAACAGCCATCTCTACAGCTTCATCAAATGTATCTACCCTTACAATCGGTAATATAGGCATCATCAGCTCCGTCTGAACAAATGCCTGTGAAAATTCTGTCTCACAAATAATACATCTTATATCATCCTTAGCTTGAATACCAATCTGAGCAAGGATTTTCTTAGCGTCGCGCCCAACCCAATCCTTATTAATAACTCTCTTTGGCTTGTCACCCTCTTTTTTAGGCTTTGACCAGACAAGCACGACATCCTCAAGCTGTTTAATCTGCGTTTCATTAAGCAGATATGCACCGTTTTTCAGCATATGATGAATAAGCTCATCAGCTACATTCTTCATAACAAAGCATTCCTTTTCCGCAATACACGGAAGGTTATTATCAAATGTACATCCGTCAATAATATCCTTTGCTGCCTTTGGAATATCAGCCGTATCGTCAACCACAACCGGAGGATTGCCCGCTCCGGCGCCTATAGCTTTCTTTCCTGATGAAAGAAGCATTTTAACAACACCAGGACCACCTGTAGCAACAAGCATTCTCACTGACGGGTCATTTACCATTTTATTTGATGTATCCATTGTCGGATTCGCAACAGTAGCCACAATATTTTCAGGACCTCCGGCCGCAAGCACAGCTCTGTTTACAAGGTCAACTGCATATGCCGATATTTTTTTCGCATGCGGATGAGGATTGAACAAAACTCCGTTGCCTCCTGCAAGCATACATATACTGTTACATATAACTGTACAGCTTGGATTTGTCGATGGAGTAATCGCGCCGATTATTCCAAACGGAGCCATTTCAACAAGTGTAAGACCCCTGTCCCCCGAAAGAGCGCGTGTTTCCAAATCAGATGTACCCAATGTTTTATCCGCAACAAGATGATGCTTCAAAATCTTATGGTATATGTTGCCCATCTTTGTATCTTCAACAGCAAGCTTTGCCATTGCTTCAGCTTCAGCGTGCGTTAGCTTTCTTATTTCATTTATAATATTTTCTCTCTGTTCTTTATTGTAATGTCTAAAGGTCGTATAGGCTTTATTACAAGCTGCAATAGCCTCTTCCATTGTATCAAACACGCCCAGCTGTTTCCTCTTCGGCATGTTATCGTAAGATGAAAGATTCATACCTGCAAGTACATTCTTAACAATTTCACTTACCTGTTTTTCATCTACCATTAACTTCTGGACCTCCTTTAAATCGCGCTTCAAAGTATGCCGAGGCGACTGCCGCAAGAAGTATATCCTGTTCCTTGCTGCCACCGGAAACTCCGATACCGCCATATATTTTATTGTTTATTATAAGCGGATACCCTCCGCCAAGAAGTAATAAACCATTTCCGTTTGTTAAACCGTCCAGAGAACCGCCTCTTGATTCAATAAGCGCGGTATGTGTTGGCATTTTCAGCGCAGCTGAGGTATATGCTTTATCCTGAGAAGCTCTGATACTTGCTATGTAACTGTCGTCCATGGCATGAAGAATAATTAAATTTGCGCCTTCATTACATATTGAAACAACTATATTTATTCCGATTATTCCCGCCGCAATTTCAACAGCTTTGGCAATATCTTTTGCAATATCAATTGTGAGCCTTTCCGGAAAATTATTTTTATCCGTCGGTGTACAGACCTCTTTTTTAAACGGTTTAACCTGTACAGCATGTGCAGCATGTAATACCTCTGTTGTCGTGGATTGTTTAGACGATTGTTTTAATGCCGGACTTGCCGCGCCGATATTTTTTGCAACCTCGCCAACAAGCTCATCTATTGTTTTCACTGCACCGCCCCCTTTTATACTGACATACATTCTGGATTTATTTAATTTATTATTTATATATAAACCCATAAACTTATCAGTCTTATTTATTCATCTGTTCAAGAACTTTTTTTGTAACTTCGGCTACAAGACTTTCAATATCCTTATTATTTGATGATGGAGTAGGACATACCTGTGACGGCAGCGGCTGGAAACCATGATAAGCCGCAGATGATTCTACACCATACTTTTCATTTGCTTCTGTAGGTGACATTGAGCATGTGTCATCACCGGCATAACAACCCGGACAAAGTTTTTCCATAGGATGCTTACCGGAAACGCCAAATTGTTTTCTAAGGTCAACTAGTTTTTTAACTTCTCCGCATGGAATTTCCTTTTCTCCACCCAACATTCTCGCATAGAAAAGAAGTTTTGCATAAAATTCTGTTGATTCCATTCTGAAAAACGCGGTATTAAGGTCACAGCCAAATGAAAGAGCGCCATGATTGGCAAGAAGAATTGCATCATAATCCTGAAGATACGGTTCAAGTGATTCGGGAATTTCCATAGTTGACGGGGTACCGTACTGAGCGATGGGAACAGCGCCAAGAAAAATAATAGCCTCAGGCATAATAAGCTTATCAAGCGGGATACCTGCAATAGCAAAAGATGTTGCAATCGGAGGGTGCGCATGAACAACCGACTTTACATCCGGTCTTTGCTGATATACTTTAAGATGCATTTTAAATTCCGATGAAGGTCTCCACGGACCGTTAGATTCCTTAAGATTACCCTGACCATCAACTTTACAAATCATATCAGGAGTCATAAAGCCCTTACTAACGCCTGTAGGTGTCACATAGTAGGTATCCTTATCTATTTGAACAGAAAAGTTACCATCATTTGCGGCAACAAATCCATCATTATAAATTCTCCTACCAATTTCGCATAATTCTTTCTTAATCTCAAAGTCAGATTTATACATATTTTTCCCTCTTTTCTTTGTTTTATTTTGTTTTATTTTGTTTTGTCTTTATTATACACCATTATAGCTGTATTGTAAAGACCTTCTATGCGTTTTTTTAATGTTTTTGTCAAAATTCCTAAAGGATATATTGTTATTAACTGTATGTTATTATTTTATCACAAAACAATAGTATTTTGCAAGTGTTTTAACTAACATTTTGC
>CAJUFV010000029.1 GCA_910585795.1 uncultured Clostridia bacterium
AAACACAGCATTAATCGCAGAACTGTAAGACATACCTTCAATCGCTTCCGCAGCTTTGGGAGTATATTTTTCATATAATGCTGAAATATTTTTATTTATAGAGACAATATTGCTCTCTGTCAGCACATCCATTCTCTGAACATAGTCCCCTATACCACTCCCCGTTAAAAAATCTGAATATCTTTTTCTTAACATCTCAAAACCTGTCATTCTTTATTCTCCGTTTCATTACATATCATATATCACTATAATTATACGTTAATAAGCCTTTAAATGTAAATGGGACATACTTTTTAAAAAGTTTTCCGCATACCTGCTTTAGCAAAAAATCAAAGCCACAGACAAAACATAACTGCTTGCCTGTGGCCTGATTATAGAATTTTTATTCTAAAGAAGATGCATACACCGGCTTCATATCCTCAAGCGAATTCCAGTACATGGTTTTTACTCTCCCTTCTGTTACCGGAATTGCCTCAGAAACAGGAACATTTTCTGTTATTGTAATTTCTTTCAATATATTACTTTCATCATATGTCGCAACAATCCGCACACATGTTTTATCATATGGATTGGGCGGCTCATTTTTTAGGTTATACACTATCGCATAAGCAGAAAACTTATTTGCGTGAATTAACACAGAATTATCAGTCACCAAATAATATTCCGTATCTGAAGAATTACTGCTCATAACCGAGGCAGTATCTCCGTGATATCGATATACCGATATATTCTCCTTATTCTCGGTATCAATCGGAACAATAATTGTAAGACCTGTTGTTATTTCTTCAAGCTCTGTTGTTTTTTGAGATACTGACGCATCCATTTTATCATCAACGGTCACCGAAAGTGAAATGTCCATAAAATCAAGTTCTTTGAGTCCCGCTTCTTCCGCCAGTCCCTTTATAGCCTGCTGTTCTTCATTATTTGTATTTTCTTCAATTTTATCCACAGTCATAGTTATCGTGATTTTTTTATTTTCATCTTCCGGATTTTCTTCTATATACTTTGCCGCAATCGCATCCGCGGCTTTCATAAAACCATCCGCGATTATTGACGGTGCGCCTTCTTTTATATTAACGACACTATTTACCCACTCCGAGGATAAATCAATGTTCTTTTCTATACCACTGCCTTTTACAAACAAACTATCAGTTATAGTACGTTCATCTGTTTTAATTTCAATCATGTACATACCGCTTTCAACATTGGTGAATACATAATCTCCATTAATATTAGTTATTACTGTATCAGACTTACCATCAACCCCTCTAATTATTACCTTTGCACCACCAATAGCTCCTATTTCATCTGTAATTTTTCCTATTACCGAATGTTCAGGAATTACCGTCGGCGTAGCCGTCGGTATTGCTGTCGGCATTTGTGTTGGTGCAGCCGTCGGTATTGCTGTCGGCATTTGTGTTGGTGTAGCCGTCGGTATTGCTGTCGGCATTTGTGTTGGTGTAGCCGTTGGTGTTGCTGTCGGCATTTGTGTTGGTGTAGCCGTCGGTGTTGCTTCAATGCCTTTTTCTATATTAACAATATACTCAACAGGCAATACTGTTTTTGTGCCCAGAGACACATGTTGTTCTGTTGAAGTCGTTCCTTCCGAATCCGTTGCAATTGCATACATAGTATGTTTTCCTTCTGTAGCCTCATTCCATGTAATAGTATATATTCCATAGCTTTCTTTTTCTGCATCACCTATTTTATTTCCATCCGCAAATACTTCAACCTTTGTAATATTATCATCCGCATCAAATGCCTTTACTGTGATGACAGCCTTTCCGTTTATCACATCTCCTGCTGTAATACATCTAATCATCGGCGTGAAATTTACAGTTTCCGTAAATGTCTCATCCTTATACTGATAACGGTCATTATCTGTTTTAAATGGCGCCAATGGCAGTCCCGCACTATTTACCAAATTTAGAGTAGTTGTTTTTTGATTAGCAGCAAGCGCCGGAGTATCCTCAAATGCGTAACGTATTTTAGGCGTGCCTGTAACAGCAGATGTGTCGGCAACTATAGTATTACCCTCCAGCCTAACCACCGCGTCCACAAATATGCCATCATCCCCCGCAATTTTAAATCCTTTAGGAGCTTCTCCGTCTTTTGTCATAAGACCTTCATATACATCCTTGAAAGTAATAATCATATTACTACCGTCCATTGTATAAGAAACATAAGAAGGACTCTTATATTTTATAGTATCATCTTTTGGATTTATAAAATGCAGAATTGCATTGGCTGTCCTTTCTACCAACGGAAGCTTGTCATCAGGATGTATTCCGACCGCATCCCCTGTGTCTATTGCGACTACCGTGGCAACATTTTCTATCTTTTCCGAAACATTCCATTCGGCCATACGAACCTCTACCGCTGTACGCAAAGCAGTCTTATACGATTTTGCATAATCAAATATCGGAAGCTGTATTATTGTAAAATCCATATTTTCATCTCTGAATGCGTCACGCATAGTATCTATATATTTCGTTAGCGCTTTTTCGTAGTTTTGATTTATATATGTATTTGCCTCACCCTGATACCAGACAACATGACCGATTGTATAATCTTTCCATGGAGCCACCATTCTATTATAATGTGTAGTATTATTCTTTGCAATAATACTATAAAGATCCGGATCTGTATTATATGTGCCATTCGGTACCCACATATTAATATTGGTGCCGCCGACCGCAGCATAAATAAGTCCAACAGGGACTTCTTCCAGCAATGCATCATAAAGCTTTCTGCCTGTGCCAAAGCCAAACGCTGAAAAATACATTACCTCCTTCTGTGAAGCATTTACCCATCGTCCGGATGGAATATCTGTCTGAGGCGTATTTGATGTCAGACTATCCTGTTTAAAAAGATGAATATCTTCATAATCCTTATCTAAAAGTCCCTGAAGCGACGGAAACTGAAACATATGATAAGCCATATTGGACTGTCCATTACAAAGGATGAGTTCTCCTATCGATGCATTATATGATGTTACTGTTGTACCGTCAGTAATTGTGAAATCAGTGTTTTTTGACGCGCTCAGCGGTTCAAGAATAATTTCAAATGTTCCCTTATCGGCTGTCGCCTTCCCTGTTTTTCCTCCTACAGACACCGTAATTTCGGCTCCGTCGTTTGCCTGTCCTGCAATTCTCACCGGCCTGTTTCTCTGTAAAAGCATACCATTTTCATACATTACCGGAAGCGCGTAATCCGCCATTACAATCTCAACTGTTTCAGAAAAGCCCTCTGTACCGTCTGAGCTTATTGATTTTGCTACAACAGTATGTTTACCGGGTGCAATGTCTAATTTTGTAAAAGAATATGATGCGTCAGTTGTCTCATACTTTTTTTCTCCGTCAATATAAAATTCGGTCTTTGTTATATTGTTGCCCCTCGAGTCATCCGCATTACCAATAAACTCAACCGCTGAACTATTCAGATATGTTCTTCCTTGCGGAGATGACATTACAGAGGTGACATACGATGACTGTTCATGCGATATTGAAAGATTATCAATATATGTTGTTCCAGGTTCATCTTTATTTGCGCTTCCTTTATATGATATTTCAGCATTTGACGTAAATGAAAAACTATTAGCATTTTTCGGTGTAATGCTACCCAACATTTTGTCATCAAGATAATATGATATTGTATCATTTTCAAAATCCAGTTTTACAGCTACATGATACCATTTCCCTGCTTCATATAAAATTTCTTGCCCGTCATCTCCCGTAAAATACTGTATTCCGGTTTCCGTGAAACAACCTATTTTACGATTATTGTCAAATACCAGATTATCAACAGGTCCTGTAGTTCTGTAAGATGCGATAAATCTTTTTTCTGTTGTTGTTGTAAAAGCAACATCCATTTCAGCAACCAGATTATCAACAGGCCTGTTCAAATTGTTTAGATTACTTAGAAGTCTTACTGTTTCTCCGCCTTTAGACGATGAATGAATTGCAAAATGATAATCCTCCCGCGCGCTTCCGTAAAGTCCGTGCTCACTTGTAACAGTACCGTTATAGTAGCCTACTGTCGGGGGATTTGCTCCTGTAAAATTGATTTTGTTTGAACTGCTAAATACTTCATCTGATATAAATTCATTAAAATCATAACTCCATTTTTCTGCCCATACTGTGCCCTCCGGCAATTCCGGTCTCAATATAGGTCTTAACGTAGCCGTAGCCGTTGGTGCCGGTGTCGGCGTAACTACCGGCGCAGCCGTCGGTGTCGGTGTCGGCATAACTACCGGCGTAGTCGTTGGTGCCGGTGTCGGCGTAACTACTGGCGCAGCCGTCGGATCAACACCAACGCCGCAAACCGTATATGTACCGTCACCATTATCAATGCTTTCATAATTTTCAATATCCTTAATATAGGACGACGGATTAAAGGAAAATGTACCGCCAGTTACCGCTATTTCTGTTTTAGTGTTAGCCGGCTTTGTAAAACCAATAGATGACTTGAAAATTCCGCCTGTTATATTTATTACAGGCGCCGACGTTGTTGTAGCCTCATCTCCATCAAGAATGCTATAACCTCCTGCATTTGTATTTTCAAATGTACCGCCGTTTATTGTCAGTGTTCCGCTATATCCTTTCGCATTGTTTATTACTCCACGTTTACTATTCGGATTTGTAAAGGTCCCTCCATTTATTGTAACTGTGCTTGCCCCTGAGACAACAATACTGCTCATTGTTCCGTTATAATTAAATGTTCCGTCATTTATCGTAACAGCAGCTCCGCTTGTGCTCACAGCATATCCTGTATAGCTTTTATCACCGTTTATAACCGCGCTTTCAATATTGAGCGTACCGTTTGCTCCTCCATTTATCGCATATGTTCCGCCATTAATTACCGCGTTATCCTTTAGATTTACAACGGCTCCCGCAGCGTTCAGCATAATTGCCTGTGCTGCGGCGTCAATCTCCGCTCCCTCAATATTAAGAGCAACATTTTTATACGCGCACTTTATGCCATATGATGTGACTGTATTAGTATTTTTAATAGCGCCTTTCACTGCTCCTGTATCTACTATTGTCAGATCATGTACCATTTCTATCACAGAGCTTGCATTTGAAGTCAGTGTATGTCCATTCAGATCCAATGTCATAACGCCTGCTGTTTTTACACCCGATGTAGTTGTTATATCACTATTTAAACGGATATAGCCTTTCTTAACAGCACTTACCCATTCATCTGCTGACGACACAATATATGGATCACTCTCCGTACCGCTTCCGTTATCAGCAGCATATGTAACACTCAGTCCAGCAAATATGCTTGTACATATGGTTAGAATAACAAGCAAAGAAATCAATTTTTTCATTTAAAACTCCCCTTCCTCAAAATACACTTCTCTATTTTATTATAATTATACTCAAAAACAAGGTTACAAGTAAATGAGGTAGACTTGTTAAAAAGTTTCCCCCACTTAAATCCAGCAATAAAACCATACTTAAAAAAAATTTACGTCATTGTTTTAATTTTTTATATACAGTATAATCCGCATATAAGAGAACAATATTGAATTTATTTAAACCGTTATACTAAACTGTATATATTATATAAAAACACATTACACCACATATAAACACGATTTTTACAATGAGGTCTGAAAATTCATTGCAGAATACTATGAACAGGAGAATTATTTAATGAGCAAGAATATTATATTCCTCAATCCCATATTTAAAGAAACTATATGGGGAGGCAACAAATTAAAGCAGTTTGGATACAGCATACCATCTGACACTATCGGTGAATGCTGGGGCATAAGCGCGCATAAAAACGGCGACTGTACAATTTGCGGAGGCGAATACAAAGGTATGACTCTGAGCCAATTGTGGAATTCTCACCGTGATCTTTTCGGCAACTGTGAGGGTGACTGCTTTCCGCTTTTAGTTAAAATCATTGACGCAAAAAAAGACCTAAGTATTCAAGTCCATCCTGACGACCGTTATGCTATGAAACATGAAAATGGTTCTCTTGGCAAGACAGAATGCTGGTATGTTCTGGATTGTGAAAAAAATTCTACAATAATAATCGGTCACAACGCTAAAAATTCTATTGAAGTTGAAAATATGATCACGGGCAGACACTGGAAAGAATTTATCCGTGAAATTCCTGTTCACAAAGGCGATTTTTTTCAAATTGAGCCCGGCTGTGTTCATGCGATAAAAGGAGGCACGCTTATTCTTGAAACGCAGCAAAACAGTGATATTACATACAGAGTATATGATTATGACCGGCTTTCAAACGGTCAGCCCCGTAATCTTCACATCAAACAAAGTATTGATGTAATACAAGCTCCGTTCAAAGAAAGCAGCTATGAAAGAACAATTTCTTTTGGTCTTGATTACACTTGTGAAAAACTTATTGAATGCCCGTTATATTGCGTTGAAAGTTTGAAAATAAGCGGCAGTGCACAAATTCCGCAGACGCATTCTTTTATGAATATGAGCGTAATCAGCGGTGAAGGGACTATTAACAATATAGCAATCAAAAAGGGAACGCATTTCATACTCCCATATAACTACGGAAACATAGAATTTAAAGGAGATATGCAGATAATAACATCTTATATACAATGAGGATACATCAATGAATTATAATAAAGAATATTTTACAGGTCTTCTTAGAGACATCATACTTCCCTAAAAAAATACTATTCATTCAAATTCGCCAATCTGTATCTCGGACATACGGGGCTGCATACGAAGACTGTACTATTCCTATGGAGAGCTTTGCAAGAGTTCTTTGGGGAATTGTACCTTTATGGGCAGGCGGTGGTGATATTGACGGTTTTTCCGATATATACACTAAAGGTCTTAGCGCAGGAACAAATCCGGCTATGGTTGGAAGAGGCGCCGTATTCTGCAGAGCGAATCTTTGAAAAAATTAAAGAAACAAGGATTTATGGAAGGACACAGCATAGTCAGAGCCTATGTACATGAACCGAAAGAACGCTTGGATGAGAGAAAGCCACAGTACATTTTGAAACTATGCTGGGGTTATAGGGAGAAGTAGATTGGGTATTCTTTGAAGACCATTTGGTTTATGAGGACGGAAAATGAAAAAAACTCTATTGCTTCCTGATGATTCTTGGTTATTCACGAATGCGCTACATAGAATTTGTGACAGATATGAGTACAAATACCCTCATACGCTGCCAGCATAATGCGTTCCGGTACTTCGGGGATTATCCTGAGGAAATCCTATACGATAACATGAAGCAGGTAGTTGTAAAACGCTTGCTCAAACAGGAGGATTCTACATTGAACCGGCAGTTTGAGGATTTTGCTAGTTTCTATAGATTTAAATCGGTTCTGTACAGACCGTACAGAGGTCAGGTACAGGGAAAGATCGAAAGAACAGTTCATTCCGTCCTTGATTGGGTCTTCTGTAAGGAAACGGCCGGTTGATGGTGTATAGTAGCGGTTACGCAAATATACGCTGTCAAGCTCTGTATCGTAGTATTCTCCGCAGTAACGGAACGGATTAGACATGGCTCCGCCATTGAGCAGTTCTCCATACGCGCTGTACTCATATTCATCTAAAACATTATTATCCTTTGAAGCGGCAATTACATTTCCATGAGGGTCTTTTACATAACGCGTTAATTCTCCGTCCCGCTTTGATGTAATCACTCCCCTCATATCATATGAATATACTGTTGTTACATCATTCGTTGTCTCGCCTGCAAGATTCTGGCCGTTCCATACAAATTCTGTTTTATTTCCGTTTACTGTCTTTAACGTGCGCAGATTATCAGCGTTATAACGATAATACGCGTCTGCCGCTCCGTCATTTTAACTATGCTTTTTTTTGTATATAATTGTCAAAACAAGTGAAATAATTACACCTATAACACAAACAAATATGTTTATCAAAAGTGTTGATAAAAGCA
>CAJUFV010000030.1 GCA_910585795.1 uncultured Clostridia bacterium
AAAAATATTCAATTTGATGAGAAAAGGAGAACACAAATGAAAAAAATAACTTCACTGGTTTTAGGGTTTATATTCATATTTTGTTTAATCGGATGCAGTAATATTTCCGATTTACCGGATATTCTAAACTCGGAAATTCCATACATACAACAAACACAAAATACAGACATTGACAAGCCGCAAACAACGGATATTGCGGATAATACTGATTTTGCAGTGCATTTTATAGATGTCGGACAGGGGGACGCGGCATTGATATTGTGTGATAATAAATCAATGTTAATTGATGGCGGTAAGGCTCAGGTAAGTGATATTATCTACACATATTTGAAAAAACAGAATATTACACATTTAGACTACCTTGTATGCTCCCATGCTGATGCGGATCACGTGGGTGGCTTGTCGGGTGCGTTGTCGGCTGTTTCAGTAGATACTGTTTACGCTCCTAAAACAGAAGCGGATACAAAAACATATCAGAATTTCAAAAGAAAAGTACAGGAGCAAAATTTAGAAATACAGCATCCCGAACACGGGAGCAGCTTTGATTTTGGCAGTAGTACAGTTAAAGTATTAGCGCCTGTATATGAAGATGAGAATGATAGAAATAACTCGTCTATTGTATTAAAAATAATATATGGTTCGACTTCGTTTCTATTTACAGGTGATGCAGAGGATAAAAGCGAAAAAGCTATGATAGAACAGGGGTATGATTTATCTGCGGATGTTTTAAAAGTATCGCATCACGGTTCTGCAGGTGCAACGTCGTATAGATTTTTGCGCGAAGTATTACCGGAATATGCGATAATTTCTGTGGGGAAGAATAACTACGGACATCCAACAGAAAAAGTATTAAGTCTTTTGAGGGATGCGGAAACTAAAGTATACAGAACAGATTTGCAGGGTGATATAATTGTAAGGAGTGATGGCAGTAATGTGTCGGTTGATGTATCGCGCAATGCAGATATTGATACATTGAAACCGTAACGGAGTGTTATTAAATAAGTAACATAATGAGAAAACAACAGTTATGTACTGTTATAAAAATACAAGACCGTAAAGTAAATTACTTAACTTAAAAAGCGCAAAATACCGCGATGAATTGTCGCGGTATTTTCTTTGTATCAGCGCAATAATAAAAAAGTGTTGATTTATTATTTTTTTCTTTTATACGCTCCGAAAAAGTTTAAAGAGTGAAAATATATGGCTTATATGCTTGTATCTGCTTAAAGTCAATTATTCCGTCAATTCCTGATACATTTTCATCAATTCAGCGACACATTGGCTCTCTGTCATAGTTTTAACATCAAAACCGTAGGCTTGCATTACTGCTCTGTCATTCGCCTGATGTGCCTTGCGTAATTCAGGGGGCATTGTTAATTCGTCGTATAAGTCCGCTAAACTGCTTTCAGGATATAACGCTCTTGCGTCAAGTATTGCTTGCGCTGTCTGTTCGATTTTTTTCTTTTGTTCGTCTGTTGGATTGCACCATACAAAATTATTATAGACTATATTTATAGAATAACAATATCTCATTTCCAATCGACCACACACTGCTCTTGTCCAAGCCATATGCACATTAGAATTTATTATTCCAAAGTCATAAAGTGTAGCATTTTCAACAATCTTCATTCTATTTGTGCATATTACATCATTACCCATAAATCCAATAGGAATGTATTTTCTGCCCTCTGATGAAATTTCAGGAATTGCAAGATAGCTGTCTGGATTTTTTGTTTCTCTAAATAAAGTTGGAGTTTCAGCTAACTTTCTACGACCAATATCAGGGGCATTTTCTCTATTTAATTTACAAAGTTCAATTCTTTCCATTACTTTAGGCATTTTTCTTAGTTCAAGCGGTGATACACCAACTAACCATAAACAATATCGTTTTTTATTATTTATAAATTCTTGTGCTCCCATTAGTCTTTTTATATATCTTTTTGCGTTAGGTTCTTTTTTTAAAAAGTCATTATAATCTTTTTCATCAATAATGAGGTGTCCACCGTCTGCTGGGCGATTCCCTGTTGTCATTTCAAGAACATTACAAATAGGCTTTGTACGACTTTCAACAAAGATATTTGGTGCGTCAAACAAGTATGGATTTATATTTTTTACAATTTGCATACGCTCTCCGTCATACAGTTGTTTTTCTGCTTTTCCATTTTGTGAAAAGCCTACAATAACACAATGCACCGCTGCTTTTTCACTTGCTTCGCTGTTCCATTTAAAGGTGCGGTGCGCAAAATCAATCTGTATGTTAAATCTGTCATATAGCGGTTTCCATACTCCTGCGACCTGTTCGCCCTGCGTAATAGAATTTGTTGATACAAACGCAGTATGTATATTGCTATTCTGCATAAATTCAGACGCTTTAAAATACCAGCCTGCAACATAATCAATTTTGCCCGCTGTCTTGTACGGCTTGCCTTTTTCGTCAACATATATGGATAGTATATCCGCTTTCTGTTCTTTGTTTTGCAAAGAATATCCCACAAATGGCGGATTTCCCATAATATAATTCAATTCATGTTTTGGTATAACCTCGTTCCAATCAAGACGGAGCGCGTTGCCCTCAATAATATTCGCATAGCTTTTCAGCGGAAGAAAATCTAAACTTGTATGTACAATACTTTCCGTTTCTTTCATCATCTGACTTTCTGCTATCCATAACGCCGTTTTCGCTACCGTCACCGCAAAATCGTTGATTTCTATTCCGTAAAACTGACCGATTGACACCTTTATAACGTTTCCGACGTCAATCGTTATTTGTCCCTGCTGTATTTCTTCAATAGCCCTGTTTTCAAGCCGTCTTAAAGACATATATGTTTCAGTTAAAAAATTACCGCTCCCACAAGCAGGGTCAAGGAATTTTAATTTTGACAGCTTATCGGTAAAGGCTTCAAGACGGCTATTTTTTGTTTTCAGCGTCTTTATTTCAAGAATTTCCGCAAGCTCTTTAGTTAAGTCATCTAAAAATAATGGGGCGATTACCTTATGTATATTTTCGATTGATGTATAATGCATACCGCCTGACCGCCGTGTTTCGGGGTTCAAAGTGCTTTCAAATACCGCTCCGAATATTGTCGGCGATATTCCGCTCCAGTCGAAGTCCTCGCTTGCCTTGCGTAAAAGCAAGTCCTTTAATTCTTCCGTGAACGGTGGTATTTCTATTTCTTCATCTGCAAACAATCCGCCGTTTACATATGGAAACGCTGCCAGCGTCGGATTATCGTCCGCTAAATATTTATCTCTTTTTTCTTCAGGAGTATCAAGAATTTTAAATAGCTTTATCAACGCTTCACGGATACCATTTACGGGAATATCCTTTAAATAATCGTGGAATAAAAGATGTTTTCCGAAGATGTCCGCGTCCTCTGCATACAAACAAAATACAAGACGGACACAAAGAGCGTTGAGGCTTTTCAAAGACTGTTCATCAGGATTTTTATATTGTGCAAGCAGTTTGTCGTACAAAATACCGACAATATTACCTGCTTGTATAGATATTTCCATTTCCTGCTTTAACAGTTCGCTTTCTGTATCAACAAGAAATTGCAGACGGTAATATTCTTTAGGTAAATTCTCTAAAAGTATACTGTCCGGTTCGCCCGTTGGGTTTTCCATATCGTATATTAAAAATTCACTGAAATTTGATACCACAATAAAACGAGGGTGCTTTGAAACAGGTAACTCCGTTACATATCTTTTCGCCTGCTGAAACGGCGTTAAAAGCGTCCCATCAGATTGCTTAATCGCTTTCCGCAAGTCCTTGTTTTTGCTTTTCTGCTCAATTAAAACATGGGTTGCGGGTATATAGCCGTCAATAAAGCTGGTGTGGTCAAGCATGACTTTGTCCTCAAATGAGATAAGCTGTTCGGGGTGCTCCGCTCCCAAAACATCACGCAGCAAAGACAGCCAGAACGGCTGACTTTCGCCCTTTTCATACCCTCTGTCTTTCCAATACTCCGCAAATTTCTTTGCGGCTTTTTTTTGTTCCGTATTTTTCATAGCTTTTACTCCGTTTTGTTTTTATAATTGCTTTTAATTATATCATATAAAAACAATTAAAGCAATTATCAGAACAGGTAAATAGGAGCAATTGATGATGAAGAATAATTAAAGGTAAAACTTGCATTTTACTAGAATATAGGTTATAATTTCAATATAATTCAAAGGAGGAGGTGTGGGAAGATGAATAAAACAGAACTTATTAGTGCAATGGCAGAAAAAGCCAATATTTCCAAAAAGGATACTGAAGCTGTGCTGAACGCTTTTATTGATACCGTGCAAAATGCTGTCAAGGACGGAGATAAAATAGCGCTTGTTGGTTTCGGCACATTTGAAGCAAGAGAAAGAGCTGAAAGAACAGGCAAAAACCCGAGAACGGGCGAAGCTATCAAAATAGCCGCTTGCAAAGTTCCTGCTTTTAAGGCAGGCAAGTCTTTCAAGGACTTGGTAAAATAAATTTTTGTGATGTAAATAGGTATGTGGAATTTTATCCGCATACCTATTTATTTTTTTTGTTCTACCCCGATTTTTTTTGCACATGGTATTGTAATCTGCATTTTTCCAATATATAATATAGGCATAAATGGTTGTAGTTAAAGTGGTTGTAGTTAAGTGGTTATGAGAGTTCTGTCCCGGGGGACAGTGCGCCCATAACCGTTTTTTATTAGGAAAAACAATTAAATATTACGGAAATAAAACACAAGGATATTGCTTTTTAGCGTAGAATTGTGTTTTTTTCATATAAAAATTTTAAGTAAGGAGGAAAAAGCAGAAATGAGGAAACTACCTCAATTAGTGCCGATAATCCATCATGACAAGGACATATTGCTGAAATGTTTTGCCGATACTCTTGTGTATTACAAAAACAATAATGTCCGTAAAATGGTGGCTGTTCGGTTCGGAGGGTATCCTGAACAAGTCAGAGGTATGAGTGATGCTATGTACGGAGGAATTGCAGTTGAGGCTGAAATAGAACAGCGCAGGGTAATTATCAGTACACAGAAAAAGCAATGCCGCAGAAAGCTGTCGCATGACGGCGTTTATGCGGAGGCTATGCTCATTACTAATGATGATGAAAAGAAGGATACGAAAGAGGACGAAAAAAAAGGAAAGGAGAACATAAAACAAAGGAAATTTATTTTTTGTAAGGAAAACGACAGGGATGCGCTGTTTGATGAAATTGATAAAAAGATTTCTGTACCGCTTATTCCCGAATTTAGGGACTTCATCATTGATGAGCTTATTAAAAATGAAATACTTATACCGCTTGAAGTTCTGTCAATAGAACAGAGCTTTGACGCGTATATGCTTCGTATGCGTAATGACGAAAGAGACGTTATTGATATTGTGAACAGAGGTCTTGCCTCCGGAGCTATATCAATACCGAAAGCAGACAAATCACAAAATGACTTCAGGGACATCAATTCAGTATCAAAATATTTGCAGGAGTACGGCACTGTAATAGCAGAGCGTATCAAGGACTCGTTCTCCCCGTTGTATGACCCTGCGGAGGAGGACATATGCCCGATACTGAAAGACATCAACAAGTATTTAAAAAGCCATACGGGTTATGAACTGTATCCCGCTCAGCTTGCTGTGGCGGAGGCAGTCAAACGAAGGCTTGATGAAGCAAAGGTCGCAATGATAATTGCAGAATGCGGCTCGGGCAAGACCAAAATCGGCTCGGCATCGCTGGCGGCATATCAGAACGGTCAAAAGAGCTTTAATGTGGTGCTTTCGCCGTCACACGTAACGAAAAAATGGGTTCGTGAGATTTATGAAACGCTTCCAAATACAAAAGCGGCAGTAATTCACAATATTACTGAACTGCAAGCGGTGTATAAGGATTATAAAAAGAACAATAGTACAGTATATGTTATTCTGTCAAAGGAACGAGCAAGGGACGGATATATGAAACGTCCTGCTGTGAGGTTTTCAAGACATAAGCAGGCATATATATGTCCGGACTGCGGAGCAGTTATAGAAGAAGAACTATCCGATGGCGGCAGTAAGTACAAAATAAAAGCAAATCAATTCTTTTTTAAGAGGGAAAACAACAAAAATCATAAGTGTGAGGAATGCGGTGCAAATTTATGGACTGCATATAATCCTGATGACTATTCTTTGCGTAATAATAAATGGGTGAAGATAGGCGATTATGGGTATGTGTACCGTGATTTTGCGTATTCGCATTTGGAAAGGACTAAGGATAAAAAAGTCATAGAGAAATTGCATGATATTATCTCTAATCCTCAAATGATATTTCCCGCTCTCGGCGGATACAGACGCTACACTTTAAGCGGATATATAGCTGAGCATATAAAGGAAGTTGACGGACTTTTATGTGACGAACTGCATCAGTATAAGGGTGACAGCGGACAGGGCAATGCAATGGCTAATCTTGTCGGCTGCAGTAATAAGGTCATAGGTATGACGGCAACGCTTGTAAACGGTTATTCAAGCGGTATTTTCTATCTGCTTTATCGTATTGCGCCTAACCTTATGCTTGCGGATAATAAGGCATACAATAATCCTACGGCATTTAACAGTGAATACGGTGTTACTGAGGAGATATTTGAGGTTGCAGTCAGTGAATATAATCAGAATAGCCGCGCAAGAGGTTCAAAAATGCGTGAACGTCAGCTGCCGGGTGTTTCGCCTTTGGTATATTCAAGATTTCTTATTGAATCGGCGGTGTTCTTATCCCTTAACGATATGGGTAAGGCTTTGCCTGATTATGAGGAAATACCTGTTGAATTATCATTGTGCGATGAGGTTAAGAAGGAATATGACAGAATAGAAAATGCACTTGTCAGCATTATGCGTAACGACAAGAAAGCATCGCAAAAAATTATGTCAAAATATCTTCAGCTTCTATCGACTTATCCCGAACAGCCGTATAATCAAGACCCTGTTATACATCCGATTTATAAGGATAAGGGAAATCCCATTATAACGCCGAAAGATACAGCGAAACCGGAGGATTTAAGCGAAAAGGATTTGGCGGTGCTTGATATAGTGGAACGCAAGGTCAAAAACGGAGAGCGTGTTCTGATTTATACCAACTGGGTGAAGCTTGACACACAGGATAAACTGCAAAAACTGTTATCCGAAAAAGGATACAGGACAGAAATTTTACGTGTCAAAGTTCAGCCCGATAAGCGTGAAAGCTGGGTAGATGATAAGGTTACAAAAGGTATTGACGTGCTTATAACAAATCCATCACTGGTGGAAACCGGATTGGACTTAAATGCGTTTACAACGCTTGTGTATTACAATATCGGATATAATTTATTCACTTTCCGTCAAAGCTCGCGCCGTTCTTGGCGAATAAATCAGACAGCGCCGCGTATTGAGGTGTATATGCTCTATTATAAGGGTGTTATGCAAGAGCGCGCGTTAAAGCTGATGGCGTCAAAATTGGCGGTTGCCACTATTATAGAGGGTAATCTGTCGGACGAAGGCTTGGCGGCAATGAGCGAATGCAGAGATATGACAACTCTTCTTGCAAAAGAGCTGACTCTGGGTATTAAATCAGAAATTGATGATTTATCTGAAGCCTTTAAGAAGATGGCGATAATTCATGATAGAACGGAAGAAACACAAATTATTGAAGCAGATGAAAATATTATGGAAGAGATCAAGACTGATAATCAGGAGCCACTGAAACTGTATATACCGCCTGTAAGAGTTCATACGGAGGTGGAAATCAGTGTTTCAGCCGCATTTTCAGGTAAGAGGTGTCACAGGAACGTGGAATGTGACGATCCTGACCAGATTTCATTTTTTGATTTGCTTGCAAGTTAAGGAGGAAAAATGATGATTGACGCGCATTTGTTCGGACAGACTTTTTATACGAGATTTGGTATGCAGAAAGAAATTGTTGGCAGTAAAACATATCAGGATTTGGGAGAATGTTATTTAGTAAATCCCAATTATCCCGAACCTGCAAGAGATGATTTTGTGGGATGCGATATTGTAACTGAAGCAGATATGCACGATATTCTATCTAAACAGCCGGAATATATAGTCAAGTATAAGGAGCGTCAGAAAAGAGAAACAGAATACAAAATACAGTTAGAGCTTCAAGAGAAAAAACGTAAAGAAGAGGAAGCAATGCTTGAAAAGGAATACGATTTATATGGTTTCTTGGACGGGAATACGCCTATGCAATGCGGAAAAATTCAAATGGTATTACAGAAGAAGTTTGTATATAGAATACATAAATCCGATGAAGATACGGAGTGTTGCGATATGGTACAGCGAAGCTATATGAGCAGAAAGAATTTTGTAATACATCAGCTTAGAAACGGTTACATGCCTAAATGTGAAAATGGCAAGTATATGCTGTGTAAAATGATAGATAAAGCACGAGGGTATGTATATTATATAACCAAAACAGAATATGATTTTGGAATGTATCTGCTTGATAACGGTATTTTAGAAAAGGTTTGAAAGGAAGAAAAATAAATGAAAGTAACAATTAACAGAAACGTCTTGTTTGGCTATCTGAAATCTATGATAAGAATTGTTCCTCAGACGCATGCGCAAATGGAGCTTAGGGGCTTTTTAGTAGAATGTAATGAGGACGACGGTTTTATGTATATTACGGCAAGCAGCATTGAAACCTCAATAAAACGCAAATTCAAGGCTAATATTGAAGAGGGCGGAGGTTTTGTTGTAAGCGCGCGTATGTTCTTAAACATTACTGACCGTTTAAGCGGTGATGATGTTGTTCTGGAGTATAACGGAAAGCTGCTTGGTATAACCAGCGGCAGTTGCCGTTTTGATATTCCGGTGATTGAAGCGAGGAATTATCCGCAAATTGATATTCCGTATCCTGATAGCTTGTTAAAAATCAATGGTATATGCAGTTTGTATTCAAAAGCATCTGTTTCAGTTGGCAGTGACGCTAAAAAGCCGTCATTAACGGGAATACATCTGGATATATATTCAGATACGGTGAGAGCCGCGTCATGTGATATAAGCAGATTGACTGTTACGGAAAACAAATGCGAGTGCGGCGGAAAGCTGTCTGTTACTATTCCGAAACAGTCATTTTTTTATTTGACAAGCGCTGTAGAGGATAAGGATGAGCTTCAAATCGGACTATGCAGTAATAAAGTGGTGTTTGTAAAATCGGATATGTTGTTTTCAACGAGAATAATATCCGAACCGTTTCTTGACATCAGCCGTCTTTTAGAGGCACGGGACAAAAAACTTGTTGCCAGAGTGAGGGCGGACGATATGCAGACTATGATAGAAACTGTATCAATGATTGCAAATTTCAGTGAAGATGTTGCGCCTGTGACAATGAAATTCAATGAAAACAGCATACATATTTCAGTAGAAAGCACAGAAGCCTCAACTGAGGTAGATGTTCCGGCAGAAATCACAGACGGCGCAGGACGTGAGTTTTACTATAACGCTAAGCATTTCACGGATATGGCGAAAGTAATCAAAACAGAGGCGGATATTCATTTAACGAACGGCGGAATTTTATACGTTTCTAATGGCTTGAGTGAGTATATGCTTGTGAATACTCGTAAACGTGAAGTAAAGCGTAAGGTTAAGAAAACAGTGTCAAAAGCTAAACAAGCTGCATAATTTTCGGAGGCTGATTATGATGTATGATGATAAATTAGTAATTGTGGAAATGGACACAATGACGACTTATGGATTTGCAGAAAAAGGTGAAACGGCAGATGAAGCCATACAGCGCGTTAATCAGTATTATACGAATGACTTGAAACATCTGAAAGTTTCACTTCAAGAAAGCAAGGATGAAAAGCGAAGACAGTTTTTGCAGTCTCGGATTAGAGAAAATGAAGTGAAAATACAGGCAGGATTTCAAGTTATGGAAACGGATAAATTTCAGAAAATAGAAAGGGAACGTATTCTTTCAGGCAAACTGAAGCAGGTCACAGAGCAAGAATATGAAGATGCGTTTGACGTATTACCGCCGTTGTATTGGTGTACCGTTAATGGTGTTGAGATGTTTTGCATGTCAGAAAGATATATTGGTACATATACAACACAGTATGCGCACGACCATCGAACAGGCAAATACTATTGTAAAATGGTTGACAGTGAAGATACAAGTACATGGATACATAAATTGCTTCGTAAGTGCTGATTGCAATGTTTCTGTAATACATAAACAAAAATATGGAGGAAAAATAAATGAATAACACAAAAATTAAAGCAGTAATGGATGAAGTGGCAACGGAGGCAGCGGAACGCGATGAGCTTATACAGTGCATAGCAGTCGCTTTGCTTGCAAAGAAAAATCTCTTTATACTCGGCGATACGGGACAGGCTAAATCGTATTGTATAAACGCTTTTCGTAAGCGCATAACAGGCGCGAAACAGTTTGAGCGTCTTATGTCAAAGCAGACGGATGAGGAGCAGTTGTTCGGCAGGCTTGATTTGTCAAGTATTATCCCCGGCAATATGCCTTACAGTGAGCTTATAAAGGACACATCATACAGCGTGAAGCTTAACGAGGTTAAGAAAGCGTATGAGCAGTATGAGATAGACGGACAGGCTGGAAGTCTTGAAAAGGCGCATAAGCTTGCAAAAGTGCTTGACGCTATAAAGGAAATTGTCTGCGCTGTTAAGGATACCTCTCCTAAAATAATAACGGAGGGCAAGATACCTGACAGCCATATCATATTCCTTGATGAGATTTTCAAATCAAACGACGGTATTTTAAATTCATTGCTTACGGCGCTGAATGAGCGCATATATACGAATGAGGGACAGACAATGCAAATTCCCGCAATATCGTTTTTCTCGGCAAGTAATGAAATTCCCGACTTTTCCGAGCCGGAGAATCAGATTTTAAAACCTTTGTATGACCGTTTTGACCTTAAAATTGTAACAGAGTATGTTGCGGAAAAGGTGAACAGACAGGCTATTCTGAAACAAAAGCAGTCGCCTTCTGTAAATGCTAATCCGACAACGATTACGCTGAAGGAACTTCAGGAAATGCAGAACGAGGTTAAACGCGTTAAGGTTCCCGACAGTATCAACGAGCTTATGGATGATATTCTGTGCGCGTTAAGACGAAAGGACATACATATTTCTGACCGTAAATTCTTTAATTATACGCCTATTGTGCAGGCGGCGGCATATATCAACGGGCATGATACGGTATCGTCAGAGGATTTGATGATACTTAAAAATTATTTCTGGACATCGCCTGCGGAGCGTGACACAATATCCGCTGTGCTGACGGAGATATGCGATAATCCAATACAGAGCCGTATTAACGACCTTGTTGCAATGGCAGATGAAGCCTTTGAAGATTTTCAGAGTAACAGTACAAACAACCGCGCTTTTTCAAAAGCCAGAACAGAGCTTGTGCGTGTATATTCTGAATTACAGAGGATTGAATGTACGTCTGACACAGACCGCGACAAGGTGAATGAGGCAAATGCACAGCTTGAACAGCTAAGTAAACAGATATATGAACAGAAAGGCTTTACAGTTGTGCCGCTCAGAGAAACATACGAACAGGCGGCTTAATGTTTGGAGATGAAAGTATGGATTTGTCTTATTACGATAAGCAGAATAGTAAAATTGTATTTCCACTGTTATTGGATTTGTATAAACAAAGTTGTGAACAGCGTGCTGAGCTAAAGAATGAATATATGAGAAACAGGAGCGAAACGACGCTGAAGCAATTTAGAAAAGCAAACCGTAACAGTGTTCAGATATATAATAAGATTATGGAATTATACAGAGAAAAGGAGAAAGAAGCATGTTAAATCAAGTTATACTTATGGGTAGATTAACGAAAGACCCCGAAGTGAGAACAGTAGGTGAGAAGCAGATTTCAGTGGTGAGATTTACTCTTGCGGTAAACAGACCGAAATACGGCGATACACAGCCGAAGGCAGATTTTATACCCGTTACAGCATGGAGAAGCACGGCTGAATTTGTAGGTCGTAATTTTCGTAAAGGCGAACAAATGTATGTTGTAGGAAGATTACAGACTACAGAATGGGAAAAAGACGGTGTAAAGCATTATGGCTTTGAAGTATCGGCAAATGAGGTCGGTTTTGCTGACGCTCCCAAAAAGCAGGACGGACAGGCTAAAGGCAATGCAAATACTCCGAATACAAATGACGGTTTTCCGGGCAATGATATTTTCGGAGGTGACAGCGGATTCCCTGATGACTTCCCCAGCTTTGGCGACGGTTTTGACGGGAATGAAGATGACTTGCCATTCTAAATAACACCTATATGCAGAAAAAGGAGAGAGATACATCTCTCCTTTTCTGTAATTTAACGAAAGGAAATTAAAGAAATATGGAAAAAGAAATAAAGGTAGTATGCGGTTTAATTTATGATGATGAATTTCATGCCAGAACAGGCGGAAACAGATTTTATCACTTAAACGGCGATATTGAAACAAATTCTGATGGAGAGGAAGTATATATTTGCACAAGGCAAAATCAGGAGGGTAAGTTTGAGGATATAACCGAGCCTGTAAGTAATTTGCCGATTGTTGTTCAGCGGTTTATTGAGCTTTATGCTCAAAATGTCGGATCGGACAGAAATGCAAAATATATCGGCAAACATTCATCGGAATTGGTGTAAGGGAGATGTAATTATGTATTTTAAATCAATAGAAGATATATTAAATTCGGGTATTTTATCAGAAAAAATATCGGTGGGATTTTCAGATAATGTTCTGAAATCAACGCGTCTGGAGCGTGAGATATTCCGTGATATTCGTGATAAAACTCCTGAGATAAAAGGATTTGAACAAGAGGGCAGACAGTATCTTTCGTCAATTAAGCAGCTAATCAATGATATTTTTCAGGCGTTTTATACTATTACGCCTAAAATGCTTGATGATGAGGAATTAAGTCCGACAGCAAAGAAAGTGAATAAGGTTATATTGTCCACTCTTATGACGCATGACGAATACGCAGCAAGAAAAGCGATATGCGAGGGCTGTGAAATGCCGGCAATGGAGGCGGCAATCGTCTTTATACGCGCGCTTATGCCGAGACTGGAAAATATGGCAAAAGCGTTGTCCGGCGGTGATAGTGGTATGAATGCTATGGAAAGTATGGCAGAACAATGCGCCGAGCTTCATAAACAGCTAAAGCAGGAAATGAATAAAACCGAGCCTTCCGAGAAAAAGGCGGTAAATCTTGCAAACAAGCTTAAAAGCAAGCGAGAGCAGTATGCGTATCTTCAAAAACAGGCTGACAGGTCGGCTAATGTAAACCGCAAAAAATTATATGTACATATATCAGCGGCGTTGACGCAGGCAATGGACAGCGCGGAAACAATGCGCTTTATATTGGTAAGCTGGGGAAACGGCGATATGAATATGCCGAAGAACGAGTTTAATACCGAATTGCTGGAACGTGTGTCAAAGTCTGAAAAGTTGGCGTATGTGGCTAAATTTTTAGGACGTTATAAGGATATTTACTCTGATAAAAAGAAAAACGGCTATGAGTTTGGACGCGGAGAGGTTTATGATATTACATCAGGCAACAGCATATCAAAGGCACTGACCTCTGAATTATCATTACTTTCCGATCCGAGAACAATACCCGTATTTGCAAGGAAATATCAGAATAAGCAGCTAAAGCAGTATCGCAGACGCGAGCCGATATGCAAAGGTAAGGGCGATATAATCGTATGTCTTGACGAATCGTATTCTACCTACGGCGATAATCAGGCGTGGGGAATGGCAATGGCAATGATACTTTTGCAGATTTGTCATGAGAATAAGCGTAATTTTGCGCTGATACATTTCTCCGATAAAATCAAGACGCATATATTTCCTGCTGATGACACAAATATGCGTGAGCGAATGTTTGAAGCATCGGAAACCTTTCTCGGCGGCAATACAGATTTTGAAATGCCGCTTAACAAGGCTATGGACTTAATACAGGACGGCGATTGGAAAGACGCTGATATTGTCTTTATAACTGACGGTAATTGCGATATATCCAAGGAATTTGAGAATAAGTTTAAGGAAATGCAGTTAAGCCGTAAATTTACTGTCACAGGTATTTTGCTTGATATGGGTGAGAATGATGAGTTTTCACTCACAAAATTCTGTAAAAAGATTTACAGGACAAGCGAGATGTGTAAGGATGATATTGCGCTTGATATTATGAAGGACAGGAGATAAATTATGGAATATAAATATAAGATGTAACATAGAAAGAGGATAAAAATATGTCGAAAATATATGAATTAGCAAAGAAAATCAAGGAAGCAGGCAGAATCATCGCAAAAGATGATATTGATAAGAATTATTATATTAACGGCGATAGGAGCGATGATACAATCATTGTAACAAGCGATAGTGGTTATGAAGCTATTTATATAGGCAGTATATTCAGCGACTCAAAGAAAGACTATATGTGCTTATATACGAACAACACTTCAAAAAGAAATAGTTATCCTTCGACAAAGGAAATTGCGCGTCTTTTGGCTCTTGTTGCCAAAGGTGAGAAATTACCGGAGGGCGAGGGAAAAGCCGCATATTTCCATAGCGGAAAAGATGATTTGCAAAAACAACTAAAATATTTTGCAGATGTTGTATGTAAAATGGCAGGCATAGAAAACCCTAAATACAAGCTTGAAGCGGCAATCGCTGAGGATGAGAAATACATTTATCGGGCTTCTCATAATGCGGAATGCGGATATATAGGTAATCTGCGCGGAGATTTCGGTAAAAGCGGTACAGAGTATTGGACCACTTGGCATAATGGAAATGATGCTTTGAATACAATCGAATTTCGGACGGAATTTGACGAGCTTCAACGATATCTGAAAGAGCAATCGCCTGTACCTGTTTTGAAAGACAGGGCAACTATGCGATATATATGTGAACTTAATCGCGGCTTTAAGCTGACGGACAAGTTTGCTGACATGTATCTTTATAAGGTTGTAACTGAGAAATATACATATTTTATACGCTGTTTCTATGGAATTAGCGATTATAATTTCTATATATTTGCCTACAACAATGAAAAGTTAAGAAAGTACAGAGATAGCTTGCTTGTTGAAAAGTATAGTGATGTACTTGATAAAGAAAAGTTTTTCAAGACAGATAACGGATTTACTTATGTATATTATAATCCTGACGCAACAGCAGGTGGACAGCTTGTATATAACGAGATTTCTCGCGGCATTATATGGGATGTGCTTGCAGAGGACATAAGTTTCGGTAGTTTTTTTGAATATCTGGGTAGTGCGTGTAATCAATATCTTGTGGATATAGGAACTGAGGATTTTCATGACAGCTTTATGAATTTTGTAAATGATGAAGCAGAATTTGAGGGGTGTTCGGAAACGACTATGCATTTGCTTGAGGAAGCGGCATATAGCGATTTGTATTCCTATTCGGTTGATGATAACAAAGTTATGACCGTCATGGAAGGTTGCTCAATTCTATGCACCATATCTGATGTAAGCGAGGAAACGGCAGAGGATATGTTCAGAGAAGCGGTATTTGAAATGCGCGGAATAAGCCTTGATGATGAAGATACGGAGGAATAATTATGATTATAAATAAAAAAGGTAAGAGGTTTTACATTGAAGGCGTTGAATATGTTATTGGCGGAGATATTATAGGAACGGGAGAAAGTGCATACAGCGGTCTTTTGGGGAGTGTTTATGAAATCCGTACATACGAAGATAAAGAAACGGATAATGATACTCCAGATTTCTATTGTACCTTTGAGCCGCCGATATTAGAACCGGATATACGGAATCTTGAAAAAAGATTTTCCGAAATGTACGGTTGCCCTAAAAGGCTTGAGGATATATGTCTTGACAGCGTTATATTAGCGCCCGAGATGGTGAAGCCTGTTGCGAGTTTAGAAGACAAAGGGAAAGAATATAATGTATATATTCTGGAAGAGGAATTGGCTTCTAATATTGATTACGTTCATAATATAAAGGTTTTTTCCGATAAAAGCAGCGCGAAAACAGAAATGCTTATGCTTTTAAGAGAGGAAATGAAAAATGGCTATATTCCTGTTTGGAAAGCTGATGAGCATTATATAGAAGAATCAGATGAAAATTCATTTGAGTGCTATATAGACGGATTTTATGCTGAAAAGCATTATTCCACTTCCATTACGGAAAAGACCATGAAGATGTCGGAGCGGTTTATGGCGGAAATATCAGACTTTATGATTTCTCAGGATATGCTTAGTCAATTCAGAACACAGGTTCTCTATCTAAAAAAAACGGAACCGTTGTCAGATGCAGATTACGAGCAACTGATAAATGACGATTCTGTGGCAGAAAGAATAAAGGATAAAATCAGTGAGGATGATGATTTTTGGGCGGCCTATTACAGCATCATATCAAAGGTTGCTCGTGAAGAAGTAGGAAAATACATAGAAAAATAATAAGATATGGAGGAAAAATTATGTTTTACAAGGTATTATTTATATTAACGGTTATAATGTTTATACGCGATATAAACAGATATGTAAAGGAATGTAGAAATTGTGAATCATCAGCAAACGAAGCAGTGTATGAGGATATTTCCATTGGACTGTATATAAAGATAGGGGTATCGGCACTGTTCTATATAATGGTGCTGACGCTTGCGCTCAGACCGCGTTTGTTCTGGTGGTAAAGGAGGCAAGTATGAATACAGTTAATACGCTTGATTTGGAAAAGCTCTCGACAGAGGAATTACGGAGTTTGTTATATGAGCGGGCATCGGCAGAGCAATTTGAATTTTGTGATGAGCTTAGAAAGAAGCCTCGTGAGTATATTATGGAAATGGCATACAAACATACGATATATGATGAATATATTTCATTGCTGGAGCAGGATTATTTGAATGAAGAACAGATAAAGTTTTTACTTCAATTTGAATGTCCTTTATCTATATGCTATGATGCGTGGATGGATACAGATTATTCGTATATGGATATGCTTCGTGACGCAATAATGGAACGTGCTGATAATGAAATAAAAGAAATGAAAGCAGCATAAAGAATAAGGAAAATTAACAATGTGAAATAAGTGATATGGCGAGAGATTTCGTTATATCACTTGTTTTTTATAAATTATATTTTTATTGACATATTCCAAGAAATATAGTATAATAATATTAGTGACAGGCAACAGGTGTGTCTGTTTAAGCGCAGATGTATATTGGCGCGCCGATATGCGTTGATATACGGAGCTTTCGGGAGGGGTTTGTGTAGTGTAACCTCAAATCGGCTTAGGCTATTGCTGAAAGAAAATACACTGAAAACTGCTCCGCTTTGCGGGGCAGTTTTTGCTATGAAAGGATTTTGTTATGCAAGATAAATTACAACGTTGTGCAGAGGCATTTTCAAATTTATTAAATATACAATATAAAATAATAGTCGGACGAAAAGGCGAGCTTACAGAGATAATGATAGCTTTTGACAAGACGGAATTTGTGCATTTAGCTGGACTTCATAAGCTGACAGACAATGAATTTTTTCGTACAGCATCAAGGAAAAAAGTATTTGAATACATATTGGATGGGAAAGTTTTATATGCAACCGCAGCAAAAAGTGAGGAGTTTGAGCATGTGAGAGATAGGATAGATTATCTTGAATATTTAGAAGATATGCTTGACCGTAATGATATTATTTTTAAGTATAATTCAAAACAAAATATCTTTTCGCTAATACAAGCGGATTATCTGATGGAATCAAAGCACGAAAATCAGGCAGTATATATATTTCTAGACAAAGTTGAAAATTCAAATTTGCATTTTTGCCGTTCTTTCTTTCCGAAAGGAGATAAAGATTATACAGCAGGTCAAACGAAATATACTCTTTTATATAAAGAAAAAATTAATACGGCAAATGAGACAAGAGAGATACAATATAATAAATTACATAGAGATGACACAGGCATTTGATAAGGAGGTATCAGATATGTGCAATTTAAGTAAAGGTATAATTGAGGAAAGCCTTGCGGAAGGTCGTGCGGAAGGTCGTGCGGATACATGGCTGGAGGCTATTCGTGGTCTTATGGAGAGTATGAAAATAACAGCAGAGCAGGCAATGACAGCATTAAAAGTTCCGCAGGATGAACGGTCAAAGTACGAGGAGCTTTTGAAGCAATCAACACCAAAGGCATAATATATTTTCGGTATCCCAAATAAAAAACGGTCTTAAAAATATTGAATAAGCGTCATGGCAGATTTATCCGCTGTGCCGCTTATTTTTTTATAAAAT